>NZ_JBBMGF010000006.1:0-158100 GCF_037908325.1 Corynebacterium sp. KPL4035
ACCACCGCCCTCTTCCTTGCGTTTTACCAACCCTCCCAGCTGGTGGAGGGCCTCATCTGCAAAGCCAAGAGTACGGCTGAAGGCTATGGAGGGGAGAGTCTGGGCGGACTCACATCTTGTCACCGGCCCACAACGTGGCAAGGGTGCCCCGAGCTGTCTATGCAGTCGCGGGCTATTGAACTATTTTTACTACCACCACACTGCCTATCCTGTAGCAGCCATCGGTTTCAACATAGGCCACCGAGAGGCCGCTAGCACGAGGCTCGGCGTACCGGGCTTGTGCTACTGAAAATCGATGAGACGGTGTGTGTATAGGGGCAGGGCGGAGTGAAACTCGCGCGGCTTTTCACTGAGGGGATCGATGAATTCGATGTGGGTGGCCGTTAGGTGCATGGGGATACGCATATCCTCTGCTTCCTCGGCATAAATTTTTGGATAGACCGGGTCACCCAGGATGGGTACGCCGGCTTGCCACATATGGAGACGCAATTGATGGGTCTTGCCCGTTGTTGGTTTTAGCGTGTACTTACCCAATCGCGGCAGCTCGCCGTGGATTTTTTCATAAGGGGTGTTGTCTATTCGCTCGACTGAAGCGAGCGTGGTAAACGCGTTAGGGGGACCGTCGCCGATTCGGCCCTGGATTTCGCCGGGGGTCTTGGTGAGGTGCGAGGACCATTGGAGGGGCGTCGGAAAGCGCTGGTATTTGGCGATCGCTTGATAGGTTTTTGAGACTTTCTTTTCAGCGAAAAGCGTTTGGTAGGCACCGCGCACCTCACGGTGTTTGGTAAATAGCAAGATTCCGGATGTAAGTCTGTCTAGACGGTGTGCTGGTGCAAGATCGTTATTTCCGGTCATTCGCCGCAGCTGGACTGTAGCGGTCTGTACGATATGTCGTGCCCGTGGCATGGTGGCCATGAACGGTGGCTTATCGGCGATGAGAATATGTTCATCTTCATAGAGAACGGGGATGTCATAAGGCACCGGTAACTCGGGTGCCGGCATGCGGTAGAAAAAGACGTCCTCATCTTGGCGCAAGACGGATTCCGGGCGGAGCTGGGTTTGGTTGCGTAGGACCACCTCGCCGCAGTCAAAGCGCGCTTGGAGCGCGGCGGCGTCATCGTGAGGATGCCGGTGGCGTTGTGCCGAGATTACTGCACTAAGAAAATCCCAGGCGGTTATGTTTGCCTCAGGGGTGCGCACGCGGGTTGGGTTTAGGCCGTCTTTAATCGGTAAAGGCGTGAAACCTTTTCTGCGATGTATTAAGGTTTTGTCCATGGATTTTAACTCTCTCATTGAACCGGTTGTTGCCTTTTTCTCTGAAGGTATCGGCGCCGTAATCCGCACCGTCTTGGAATTTGTTTACACCGTTATGTTCCCGTCGAATTCTGAGGCCGCAACTATCAACCCTCAAGCCTAATCCGTACTACAATTAAGGTATAACCACGGAAAGGACACATCATGGCTAAGGAAGACATTGTAGTCGTTGCCGTTGACGGTTCGGAAGCATCCAAGAATGCAGTACGCTGGGCCGCAAATACGGCTATGAAGCGCGAGATTCCTCTTCGAATTGCATCGAGCTACACCATGCCGCAGTTCTTGTACGCAGAGGGCATGGTTCCGCCGAAGGAGCTTTTCGATGACTTGCAGGCCGAGACGCTGGAAAAAATCGAAGAGGCCCGCGCTATCGCTCATGAGGTTGCCCCAGAGCTGAAGATTGGTCACACGGTGGCTGAGGGCTCCCCGATCGATATGCTGCTGGAAATGTCGCATGATGTCACCATGATCGTCATGGGCTCCCGCGGCATGGGTGGATTGTCTGGCATGGTGATGGGCTCTGTCTCCGCTTCGGTTGTCTCCCACGCTTCTTGCCCAGTGGTCGTTGTTCGCGAAGATAATCACGTTACGGACTCCACCAAGTACGGTCCTGTCGTGGTCGGTGTGGATGGCTCTGAGGTCTCGCAGAAGGCCACTGCCTATGCATTCCGTGAGGCACAGGCCCGTGGTGCCGCATTGATTGCGGTCCACACCTGGATGGATATGCAGGTTCAGGCTTCCTTGGCTGGTCTTTCGGCCGCCCAGTCTGAGTGGGCTGATATCGAGAAGGAGCAGAGCGAGTTGCTGGCGGAAAACCTCAAGGAGCCGCGCGAAGAGTACCCAGACGTAGAGGTCAAGCAGCTTATCACCCGGGATCGTCCAGTGAGCGCTTTGACCGAAGCCGCAGAAGGTGCGCAGCTTCTGGTTGTGGGCTCCCATGGCCGCGGCGGCTTCAAGGGTATGCTCTTGGGCTCGACCTCTCGCGCATTGCTGCAGTCTGCACCATGCCCGATGATGGTTGTTCGCCCGGATGAGGACAACTAAAAGCTACTGCGTATAAGGTGCTCCGCCCATGAAGGCGGAGCACCTTTGTTGTTGCGTACCCCCCTAGGGCCGGTTCGCTCGTGTACGTTGGAGTGTACCCGTTAATTTAGGAGGATTGCATGAATTTGGGTTTGGGGCTTTTTAGCTCGATTGTTATCGGTATTATTGCTGGCTGGCTGGCAGAAAAGATTATGAAGCGCGACCATGGCTTGTTGACCAACCTTATTGTTGGTGTGCTGGGCGGCATTATCGGCGGAATGATTATCCACTTCCTGAACATTGAGGAAGGCGGATGGATCTTCTCCTTGATTGCTGCTACCGGTGGTGCTTGTATCCTGTTGTGGATCGTGGGGCTCATTAAGAAGTAGCCCGAATCTAATTCGCGTACAAACCGGTTTGTCTATAAGGTATAGATGAACCGGCTTTGTCGTTTTAGAGAGGAAACCATGGCAGAAAAGAAGTCGCGCCGTAATCGGCCCAGCCCGCGTAGTCGGCTGCTGGAATCGGCGACCAAGCTTTTTACTACCGAGGGCATTCGTGTCATCGGAATTGACCGCATCCTGCGTGAGGCGGATGTAGCTAAGGCTTCTTTGTACTCCTTATTTGGTTCCAAGGATGCACTCGTTATCGCCTATGTGGAAGCTTTGGACGAGAAGTTCCGCCAGGATTGGGAGCAGCGCACTGCGGAGATGACGGATCCGGATCAAAAGATCCTGGCCTTTTTTGATAAAGCGATTGAGGAAGAACCCAAGCAGGATTTCCGCGGATCCCACTTTTTGAACGCTGCCGGAGAGTATCCTCGTCCGGAAACTGAGGCGGAACATGGCATCGTGGCCGCCTGCGTCGAACACCGCAACTGGGTGCATTCCACCTTGACGGCACTGCTGACTGAGCGCAATGGGTACCCATCGTCCTCGCAGGCGAGCCAGCTGTTGATCTTCTTGGATGGCGGGCGTGCCGGTGCTCGGTTGACCAAGGAGATTGGGCCGCTGCAGACGGCCCGCGATCTGGCTACTCAGATGCTTTCTGCTCCCCCTGCTGACTATTCGATTTAAGATACTTTCGCGCCTCTATACGTAGCCGGTTGACCCGCTTCTTCTCTTCCTTGGAGAGGGCGGGTTCTTTTTCGCGCTTGCGCCAGCGGCGGATGCTGTCTCGGCGCATAGTATGAACGTCCTCAGTAAGTGGGTAGTCGCGGTGCAAAATGATCTCAAACATGGCGGTTTGGATCAGCGTGAAGAGATACGCGCAGCCCCAGTAGAGAATGATTGCTACCGGGATTGGTCCGGTTTGGGCCAAGTGCCATAGGAAGAATGGGATGACTAGGAGCAAAAAGCCCATGATGATGAAGACGCGACGGTTGACCTTTTGATCAAACTGAGTGGTGCGGAAGCTGCGCACCAGAGAAATAACAGAATTAGCCATGGTAAAGGTAATAGCGGCTATCAAGATGGGGTTGATGAGGTCGCCGTGTTCGCGGGCGAAATCCGTCAACGGGGCGCCGTAGAAGGTAGTTTGGCGGAAGGCCGACACATCGGAGGCATTCAGCATTCCCACGGTGGTGGAGCCGCGCTCGATATTAGACATGCGCAGGAGCACCTGGTAGAGGCCGATGAAGGCCGGGATCATGATGAGTGGGGGAAAACAGCCCGCTGCAGGGTTATAGTTGTAGCTCTTCATGAGGTTCTTTTCCTCTTGCATGAGCTCCACCATTTCCTCGGTAGTGGTGGCGTTGTTCATCTGCTTTTTGATGCGGTTGTTTTCTGGGCGGATGAGTGCGCCGATACGGGCGGAACGTACGGAAATCCAGTTCAGGGGGACAACGACGCCACGCACGGTGATAACGAGCAGAATGATCGAGATCAGCCAAGCCGTGGATTCACTGACGAAGCTGCTGACGATCCAGTGCCAGAATTTCATGATTCCAGAAACCGGGTACATGAAGACTTCGTACATACTTAACCTTTCATGGGCAGTATGGTCTAAGGCATGACTAAAGTTCTTGGGGAACTCATGCTAACCATTGGCGTGGTTCTTTTACTCTTTGCATTCTATGAAGCCTATTGGACAAATGTAGAATCCGGGCAGTTGCAAGAAGAGGCGAGTGCCGATCTTGAAGAGCAATGGAGGAACCCACGCCAGAAGATGGAGCCGGAATTGGGCGAGGCATTCGCCCAGCTCTACATTCCCACCTTTGGTTCTGACTATCACTTCGCCATCATTGAGGGCACCAATGAAGATGATCTGCTCCGCGGTCCTGGTCGCTACGTAGATTCCCAGATGCCGGGGGAGATGGGAAACTTTGCCGTTGCCGGCCACCGCGTGGGCAAGGGGGCTCCCTTTAATGATCTAGGCAAGCTGGAGACCTGCGATGACATCGTGGTGGAGACGCAATCGGAGCGAATCACCTACCGCGTACTGCCCATTGATGGTGAGCAGGCGGATTGTTTTAACGGAATACCGCCGGAGTATTCCCACGTGGTTGGCCGGCATATTACAACGCCTGGCGATGTCTCAGTGACCAACCCAGTACCAGAGTCTGACGCCGCGCCGAATCGCGAGATCCTTACCCTGACCACGTGCCACCCGCAATTTTCCAATGCGGAGCGCATGATTGTGCACGCTATGGAAGTAGAAAAAGAGGAGAAATAATGTATCGCGCTTTATGGAATTTTTTGCCGGGGCCGACACCGGTGAAAGTCATCTTGGCCATCGCCATTGCGGTGGGAGTTTTCTTCCTGCTGATGGAGGTTGTATTCCCGTGGCTGTCGCCAATGATGCCGTATAACGATGTCGCGGTCTAAAGGCCTAAGTTCGCAATCGCCTCGTGGGCGATCTGCTCTGATTTAACCGTTTGTTGCTGGTTGCTCCAGACCAGCACCGCGTGCGTGTCCTTCTGCACGGCGTATACGGCGTGTTCATCGACCACGCCCCGGCCGCCTTCCCAACCGTCAAAAGAGGCGGGTTCGGTGGCGTCGATAGGTGCGGCCCAATCCACTGCGGCGCGAGCGTCTTCGGCCGTGGGCATATCCCGCACGATGACGGTGGCTTGTGGATCGTCCTGATAAGACCAGAATACGCAGGCTGGGGTGGGAAAGCGCGTGTCGATGCCCTGTTTGGTCAGGCGCTGGCCGTTGGTTTCTTCTAGCCAGCCGGGGCCGATATAGGGGCAATCGCTCCAGTCATTGACCTCCGCGGTCTGAGAGACGTTAACCTCGGGTGCTTGGGATGATTCTGGGGTTACCGGGGTGTTTGGCGCAGGGGCGGGCGTGGATGAATCGCAGCCGGCGATCCCAAAAGCGGCTAGGGTGAAAAGGGGAAGTAGGCTTTTGCGCATGAACTCCACAATAGACCGGGATACCGATGCACTCCGCACCGGCATCCATATCCTCACCGCTGGCCTGCTGGTGGTCGGCATTTTCACCTCGGCGCGGATGCCGCTTTCCCAAGCGATTATTAACCTGCTGCTCTTGGTGGGTTTTGCGGCGGTATATTTCGCGGGCTCGGTGTACGGGGAGAACTGGGCTAGGCCGGTGCGCTACTTATGGCTATGCATCCTATCGGTGCTGTGGATAGCGGACCTTTCTGTGGCTCCAGCGGCAATCTATTTGGTCTTCGCGATGTTCTTCCTGTACCTCACGGTGCTGGATATGGCTGCGGGCATAGTCTGCGTTATTGGAGCCTCAATCATCACCGTGGCGGTGCAGATACCGCAGGGGCTAACTTTTGGCGGGGTAATGGGGCCGGCGGTCTCGGCGCTGGTGACGATAGCGATTACCTACGCCTTCCGTACGCTGTCACGGATGAATAAGGAGCTGATAGAAACTCGGTCGCAGCTAGCTGCCACGGAGCGCGATGCTGGCATGGTGGCCGAGCGTCAGCGCATTGCGCACGAGATTCATGACACCCTTGCCCAAGGGCTGTCTTCTATTCAAATGCTTTTGCATTCGGCGGACCGCGATTTGGATAAGCAGGACGTGGACAAGGCGCGAGAGCGAATTGAACTGGCCCGAAGGACGGCCGCGGATAATCTGCACGAGGCACGGGCGATGATTGCGGCCTTGCAGCCGCCAACGCTCAATGAGGCTTCCCTTGAGGCGGCGTTGACCCGCATGGCGGAGAACTTTGGTGCTACTGGAGACATCCACGTAGAGGTGGAATCCGAAGGTGAAGTACAACAGTTGCCCATGAAGGTGGAGGCGGCGTTATTGCGGATTGCGCAGGGGGCTGTGGGGAACGTCGTCAAGCATGCAGGGGCGAGCCGCGCCCGGATTACGGTGACCTATGAGGGTGATGAGGTGCGCCTGGACGTGGTGGATAATGGCAAGGGCTTTGATCCGGCCGCGGTGGAGAGTACCCCTGCAGGTCTGGGACATATTGGGCTGGCCGCAATCAGGCGCCGCGCGCAGGAGCTAGGCGGGGAGGTCATTATTGAATCTGCGCCGGGGGAGGGCACTGCTGTGTCAGCTAGTATGCCCTTAAACAGCCGAGTAGATTAAACTTTTGGTTGACAATGACATCGATAGGAGGAATGTCGTGATTCGGGTCCTATTAGCAGATGACCACGAAATCGTCCGGCTAGGCTTGCGCTCCGTGCTGGAGGGCGCAGAAGATATCGACGTCGTAGGGGAGGTCGCTACGGCCGAAGCTGCGGTGTCGGCTGCGCAGGCGGGCGGCATCGATGTCATCCTGATGGACCTGCGCTTTGGCGCCGGCGTGGAAGGGACCCGCGTTATGGGTGGCGCGGAGGCTACCGCGCAGATTCGGTCCGCCATGGCCACCCCGCCCAAGGTTCTGGTGGTCACTAACTATGACACCGATGCGGATATTCTCGGCGCGATTGAGGCCGGCGCCGTGGGCTATCTCCTCAAGGATGCACCACCGCAGGAGTTGCTCGCGGCGGTACGCTCGACTGCGGAGGGTGATTCGGCGCTTTCTCCTATCGTGGCCGATAGGCTAATGACTCGCGTACGCACGCCGCGTACTTCCCTTACACCGCGCGAGTTAGAAGTATTGCAACTGGTGGCAGCCGGTGCTTCAAACCGCCAGATTGGACAAGATCTTATGTTGTCTGAGGCCACCGTGAAGTCCCACCTTGTGCACATTTATGACAAGCTAGGTGTGCGTTCGCGCACCTCCGCCGTGGCGGCTGCGCGCGAGCAGGGCGTGCTCTAGTTGGCAGCGTTATAGGCCTCGATGACGTCCTGCGGGATCTTGCCCCGGTGCGCCACTGGCAGCCCTTGGGTGCGTGCCCATGCGCGGATCTGACTCGGATTGGCGCGCTGTGCATTGATGTCCGGGGCAACGCGGGCGGCGTCCACGTAGGGGGCGAGAAGATTATGGAAGCGACGCGCGTTATCCGTGGAGAGATCGATAAGGTAGTTTTGACCGTTCACGCTGAAGCGAATGACTTCTAGCTGGTCTTCGGGAATTAGGGTGTGGTCCAAGTCGTCGTAAAATTGGGTCACTTCACGGCGGGACATTTTGCCTCCAGTTTTCTAAATGCACACCAAGCAAAGAGAGCATTAATGGTGTTTCAGGGATAGGGCGATTAGAAGATTATCAGCATCTTTTTCTGGCTGAAAAGACTTTCCCCGAAAAATTCCGGAACTTTATGGAAAATAAATATATGCCACCACCGCCCCCTATTCGGTGGTGGCATAAATGATTTTACTGGGCCAGACGCTGCTGGATTTCCGCAGTAATGGAGTCAATCTCCGAGCTAATGGTCTTGTGTGCGCGGCGGCGCTGCTGCTCAGTCATAAACTCAGCATTGTCGATGGCGGAGTCTACTTCCTGGAGGCGGTCGCGCACATCGCGCTTGAATCCGGCCGGGATATCCGTGTTATCGAGGGAATTGCGGATACCTGCGGTGCGGGCCTTAAGTGGTGCACCGTAGCCAGAGAAGGAAGCCATCTGGTCCGAAGTTACGCCGGCTTTGGCGGCCTTTCGCTTTTCACCTTCGGTTTTCAAGCCTACGTAGCCGCGGTAGAGAAGTGGCAGCAGCAGGGGAGCGGCGGTGCGCAGTGCGCCGGCGTAGCGCTTGACGTTATCGGAATTAAAACGGCCGGCCTTGAGCTTGGCCAGTTCATTCTTGGCCATCTTCTGCTCGTGCTTGCGGCGCTTCTTTAGCCCCTTTTCCTCAGACTTGATGAGGTGCTTTTCCTGCTTGGCCAGGAGCTTTTGCTGGCGACGGCGGTCTTTAGACTGGGCCTTTACCTCTGCCTTAGCGCGGGTCTTGGCAGCCTTTGCCTGTGCGCGTGCTTCTTGGCGGGCCTTTTTAATTTTCTTCAGAATGCTCATTTAATTTCCCTCACGTTTGATCGAGTCTGGATTCAACTTTACCTTGCCATTCTATTAAGCTCACCCGGTGTGGAGGATGTGGTTGTTGCTTCGGACCTTGTGGGATGCCGTTACCGCTTAGTGCAGCGGCGTGCGCACCCCGAGATGCCGCGTACCCATGCCTCGATTGCCCGGGCGGAACGCCACGCCGCCGCCGTGGAGGCGGTCATGCAGATGCTTCCGCGCAGGGGTTCCGGTCGTTTCCGCCGCATCGATTTAGAAGGCGATGAGTGGGAGCGCTCCATGCGCACCCTTGAGGCTGTGGTTTCCGGATATACGCACATCACCAATGCGGTCTTTGCTACCGAGGAGTGGATGGTGCACGTGGATGTGCTGCTGCGTGGGGGCGATAAATACACCCCGATCATCGTCTCCAATCATCGTGTGGCCCGCAAGAATGACACGAAGACGACGCTGGCGGTGCCCACCCACAGGTTGGGGCTGAGCGAGCCGCTCGAAGCCCCGTATAAGCTGCGCCACCATGCGGTGGATGGCTACCGCTTAGCTTTTGCCGCTCGTGCTTTGCAGGATCTAGGGCTTGATTCGGGCCGGGGCGGAGCCATTGGACAGGATCGCACGCGAGCATTTTTTACTGACACGGCCAGGTTTGATCTGGAACGCGCGTGGAATCAGCCGCTGCCTACTGCGCCGGTACGGGTTAAAGAGTGCGCTAGCTGCCGCTTCTGGTCTTTGTGTGAACCAGAGTTGGTGGCGGCGGATGATATTTCGCTCTTTTTATCCGGCGACCGCGCTAAGCCTTACCGCGAGCGAGGTATTACTTCCGTGCAGGCGCTTATCGACGCCGACCTGGGCGAACCCTCCCGCCTTGCAGCCGCCTGGCGCGCCGGGGAAGTATTGTTGCGCCGCGGTGACGTGAACGTTCCGCGGGCGGACGTGGAAGTAGACGTGGATATGGAAGCCTACCTGGACCAGGGCGCGTATCTATGGGGAGCGTGGTACGACGGCGAGTATGTCCCTTTCGTGACCTGGGAGCCGTTGGGAGGGCGCGCCGAGGCGGAAAATTTTGCGGCCTTCTGGCGCTGGCTGATGGATCTGCGGGCGCAGGCGCATGCGCAGGGTAAAACCTTTGCTGTTTATTGCTACTCTGCCCATGGCGAGAATCACTGGATGCGTATGTCCGCGCGGCGTTTCCACGAGGTAGATGAGCGGGAGGTAGAAGAGTTCATCTCCTCGCCCGAGTGGGTGGATATGTTTGCCCACGTTAAAAGATCCTTCGCCGGCCCCTTTGGCCTGGGCCTGAAGGTTGTTGCGCCTGAGGCTGGGTTTACGTGGCCAGAAGAGGATTTCGACGGCGAAGAATCCGTGAATGCGCGGCGCGAGGCGCTAGCCGGGGACCTCGTGGCGCGGCAGCGTTTGCTGGACTATAACTCCGGCGATGTACAGGCCACCCGCGCGGTACGCGAGTGGATGGATGCCGGAGCACCGGGGGTTAAAGCGCTGTAAATAGGGCGTACACGACCGCGAGGATCGCTATGCCCATATATACCTGGTTCCATTCAGGTCCCGGCTTGGGATCTGGGCCCTCCGCCTTTTTCATTAAGACCTGTTTCTGGGCTTTGACCGCTCGGGCGATGAGCACGGGGTAGACAGCCAGAGAAAGGATGCACAGAAGGGAGGCGGCCACCTTGAGTAGGGAAATATCGGTACCGATCCAGATGAGTAGCCCGCCGTTGACGAATGTGGCACGCAATAAGCCGAGTTTGTCTAGCTGCTGTAGGCCCGCCCGGACCGCAGAGGGGCCGCCACCCATGGTGGTGGGCAAGAGGTAACTCATGACGCCGATGAGGAGCTGACCGGCAAACCCCACCAGCAAGGCGAGGGAAGGCAGTGCCGGTTCAGTGGTGAAAAAGTGCTGGACGGTGTAGTACGCCAAAGACAGCACCAGCCATAACGAGGCCATAAGGACGGAGACTGAGGCGAAAGTAATGCGATCGCGCGGGTCCTTAGCCACTGTGAGCACGTTGTCGAGCCACTGCTGCAGACTCAGTACCCAACCGCAGCAGTACATGATTAGGCCCAACTGGGGGAATCCGAGGAAGGCCCCAATGATGGTGGCGGCCACGCCGACGGCGAGCAGGGCAAAGGAGGAACGCATGTGGCGATTGATACCTTGGGTGCGCCAAATGGAGGGGAAAAGGATGGTGAGGGAGCCGGCCGCTGCCAAGCCGATGAAACCGCCGATATTGGCGGCGATATGGGCGAGCAGCAGCGTAGGGTGGCCGGGGTGGACCGCTAGCAGTGCGCCAAACATGGCGCCTACCGGCAGGCAGAGGGCGGAAAGTGCATAGGCGCCCACCACCGGCCGGAAGCGCTTTTCTTTGGCGCCGCGCCATTGCCGGAAGAGCGATGCCGCATGCCAAAGCATCATGAGAGTAATGAGCGTGGCTCCCACCTGGGTGACTATCCAGTGATGGGACCAGAATTCCATAAGGATTTGGCCGAGTAGCGTGATGATGATGCCGGCATTGAGGCCATAGATGCGACCCAATTGGGTGGGCCGGGCGGAATCGGGGAGGCGCTGTTGGGTGAATTTTTCCGTCAGGTGTTGTGACCAGACCATGATGCTATTGCTCACTAGTCCGAGGGTGAACAGGTGAATGAGCACCCATCGGTAGTTCGGCACCAGGGTATGCGTGGCACCCACGAGGATGAAAACCATCATCCATAGGGATACGGGACGGGAGGCCTTGCGGTGCCATGTCCGCGCCGACCACTTATTCTCAGGCATAAAACCGATTTTAGTCGGATTTAATCTTGGTCCAAGTCAGCGCAGTAAGGGCGAGGGCTACGGCGGTGAAGAAGGCAATGAAGAGGGGCCACGATAGGGCGTCGAAAAGCAGGCCGGCACATGCGCCCACCACAGAAGAGCCAAAGTAATAGCAGAACACATACATCGAAGAAGCCTCCGCACGGTCGTGGGTGGCAATCTGGCCCACCCATCCGGAGGCGGTGGAGTGTACGGCGAAAAGCCCACGGTAAAGGCGATCATGCCGAGAAGCGTCAGCGGAAGGTTACCGGCGCACAGCGCGATGCCAAGGGCAAAAAGCACGGCAGAGGCGAATAGGGTTTTCCCATGGCCTATGCGTGCGACAAGGGAACCTGCGCGCGCTGAGGACCATGTGCCGGTGAGGTAGAACAAAAAGGCCAAGCCGGCTAGCGAAGGGGCCAGACCAAAATCATCGATGAGCCGGAAGGTTAAGAAGTTATACATGGAGACAAACGTGCCCATGGACAGGAATGCGGTGAGAAAGAGCAAGGCCAAATCCCGGTTGGCCCAATGGCCCAAAAGCGCCCGGCTTTCGGTCTTGAGATGGATGGATTTGGGCCGGAAATTGCGTTGGGTAGGAAGTAGCAGCCAAGATGTAACGGCAAAGGCGAGTGAGACCAGCGCCGAGCCGAAGAGCGCCCAGCGCCACGTGGAAATCTCCACCAGTCCGGTGGGAATGAGGCGGCCGGTAAGGCCACCGACGGAGGTGCCTGCAATGTATAGGCCCATAGCCCGCGGCAGGGCTTTGTCATCGAGTTCTTCAGAAAGCCATGCCATTGCCGTGGCGGGGGCGCCGGACAGCAGCGCACCCTGCAGGCCGCGTACCACGATGAGCTGCCACCCCTCTTGGGCGAGGGGAACAATGAGTCCCACGCCGGTCGCGGCAACGGCCGAAATGAGCAGGATACGTCCGCGGCCGAAACGCTCGGAGAGAATCGATGCGGGCACCACGCACAGGGCCAGCGCACCCGTGGCGGCCGATACGGTCATGGCCGCCTCGGTGGAGGAAAGACCCATGTTTTGTACCAGCGTGGGAAGAATGGCTTGGGTGGAATAAAGGCTGGAGAATATAGCCAAGCCCACAAGGAGCATGGCTACCGTTGCGCGCCGCGTTCGAGTCATATCATTTAGCCTGCCCGGACATGCAGCATGTGTAAAATGTGGAAAATTACACTAAACGATGCGGAGTATGCATGAATGTGGAGGATGTCCGCGGCTTCCTCGCCGTGGTGGATCAAGGTCGCGTGGGTGCTGCGGCCGATGAACTGGGAATCTCCCAATCCGCGCTGACCCGCCGCGTACAGCGCGTAGAAGCTAGTCTTGGCGCCCGCCTTTTCGAGCGCACTGGGCGCACCCTGCACGTGAATTCGCGCGGGCGGGCCTTCGCTGCGGCTGGGCGGGAAATGCTCCGCGCCTACCAGGTCGGGCGGGACGATGTTGCCCGCCTCATGGATCCAGAACGCGGCACCGTGCGCCTAGATTTCATGCACTCCTTGGGAACCTGGCTAGTTCCGGACCTGGTCAAGAGCTATCGCGCGCAGCACCCGCACGTAGATATTCGCCTGCATCAAGGCGCGGCGCAGGAGCTGGTGAGCAGGGTGGAAAACGGCGAATCCGACCTTGCCCTCGTGGGCCCGCGTCCTGATGCAGCCCTAGGCTGGCACCAGATTAAGGTGCAGCGACTAGGCCTTGCTGTGCCGGAAGGCCACTGGGCAGCGAACCGGCGGGAGGTGAAACTAGCGGAATTCGCTGCAGACCCGTTCATCGGCATGCTCCCAGGCTATGGCACGCGCATGCTTCTCGATGCCCTTGCAAACGACGCTGGCTTTAGCCCCCACCTCGTCTTCGAATCGATGGAACTTACTACCGTTGCGGGGCTGGTAGCGGCAGGACTCGGGGTGGCACTCTTGCCGCTGGATGATCCTTATCTACAGGTGGGGAGCCTGATCCCCCTTACGCCGCCAGCGTACCGCGAGCTCGGTTTAGTGTGGCGCGCCGGGGACGATGCGCCCCCAGTGCAGCAATTCCGGGAATTTATCCGGGCATAGAAAAAGCCGCCCCGAAGGGGCGGCCGGAAGTAACTAAAAGGAGTTACTTGGTGGCTGCAGCGAAACGCTCAGCAACGTCATCCCAGTTGAAGACGTTCCATACGGCCTTAACGTAGTCAGCCTTAACGTTCTTGTACTGCAGGTAGAAAGCGTGCTCCCACATATCCAGCATCAGCAGCGGGGTGAAGTTGATGGAGGTATTACCCTGCTGGTCAGTCAGCTGCTCGATGATCAGGCGGCCAGCAATGTGGTCGTAGCCCAGAACGGCCCAGCCGGAGCCCTGCAGGGAGGTAGCAGCAGCGGAGAAGTGAGCCTTGAACTTTTCAAAGGAGCCGAAGTCGCGGTTGATGGCCTCTGCCAGCTCGCCGGTTGGCTCGCCGCCACCGTTCGGGGACAGGTTCTTCCAGAAGATGGAGTGGTTGGTGTGGCCACCCAGGTTAAATGCCAAGTTCTTGGAGAGGGCACGGATGCGATCCGGGTTAGCCTCACCGTTGCGCTCTTCCTCGAGTGCCTCGAGTGCAGCGTTAGCGCCAGCAACGTAGGTTGCGTGGTGCTTATCGTGGTGGAGCTCCATGATCTCTGCGGAGATGTGTGGCTCCAGTGCGTCGAATGCGTATGGGAGGTCAGGAAGTTCGTAAACAGCCATTTGTTAAATCCTTTCTTCGGGTACGTGTCCCGATGATAGGCACGGTTGAAAGATTTCGCCATGATTAATTCGAATCGTGGAACTGGCGCGAATATTAACTGGCTGCGGAATAGCTTTTCGCAGTACAACGTTGGGAAGAAGGAATAAGGAAGGAGCTATACCTTATGTGGATGTTTAAGCCGGAGCCCAAACTTGTTGCTGCAGACGAGGCGCTGCCGGGTCGACCGGAGCCGATCTTGGACCCCGCCCCGCACGCAGTTCTAGGAACGCCGATTACCGGACCGTGGAAGGACGGGCAGCGCTCCATCCTCATTGCACTGGGATGTTTCTGGGGTGCGGAGAAGATGTTCTGGGAGACAGAAGGAGTGGAGTCCACCTCGGTGGGCTATGCGGGTGGCACTACCCCGAATCCTACGTACTACGAGGTATGCCGCGGACTGACCAACCATGCCGAGGTGGTTGAGGTGGTTTATGACCCGCAACGCATCAGCCTGCGTGATCTTGTGGTGCAGGCCCTTGAGGCGCATGATCCCACCCAGGGCTTCCGTCAGGGCAATGATGTAGGCACGCAATATCGCTCTGCCTTCTATCCACGCACGGAGGATGATCGGGCAGAAATCCAGGACATCGTGGATTCCTATGCAAACAAGCTCAAGGAATTCGGATTCGGAGATACCACCACGGAGGTTAAACTTCTCTCCGATACAGATTCCGGGGAGTACTACCTAGCTGAGGACGAGCATCAGCAGTATCTACATAAGGTGCCCAATGGATACTGCCCGCACCACAGCACCGGGGTGAAGTGCGATTAAGCGTCGCGTCGGATGAAGTGGGCAATCTTCTTAGCCAACTTCGGGGTGAGCGATTGGCGCGATTGGGATCCTAAAACCTCGTCCCAATACCAGAGCATTTCCTCAAAGTAGTTGTGTCCGTGCCCGCCGGGGACGTTGAGGGAATTGATTTGGTCCAAGCCAATTTGCCACCAGGTAATAAATGGCACCCAGTGCAGCTGCCGGAAGGTATCCGCGTGCAGGGCCTCCGGCTGCGGTTCATGGATCCATGTGGGCCTGCGCACAAGGAGATTCAGGTCCCACCACACGATGGCGTCGGAAGCGTGTTGGGCAATGAGCATGCGGGGCCGGCGCCAAGTGTGGGTGTAGTCGTTGCCAAAGGCGTCGTGCAGCGTGTGGTCCGGGGCCGCTGCGTAGCGCACATGTTTACCGCCATCGATAACGGGCAGACGTTCCAAAGAGCCAATGTCTCGGCGCAAACGCTGGGTAAAATGCGTCATGCGTGGAGGGCCGGAAAAGACGGCGCCATTGCAGGCAGAAAGTAGGTCCTCCACATTATGGTAGTTATCCATAATGGCGTAGGCTCCAAGCGATTCACCTGCAAAATAGAGCCGAGGGCGGTTTTCCTCCGGTAGCTTATCTATTTCTTCTTGTATCACCCGAATCAATTCGCGGGCTGCCTGCTTCGGGGCGTTTTTATCTACAAGGTAAGCAAAGACCGAAGGCAGATAGGAATATTGCATGGTGACGGTGACGCAATCACCGCCGGTTAAAAACTCATAGGAGCACGCGCCCCAATTATTTATCCATCCCGAACCCGCAGGCATCTGGATAACGATAGTTTCGCGCCTTAGGGCACCAGTGCGCTCGAGTTCGGCGCGAACTTTCTCTGCGGATTGCCGGAAGGAACGCCCCGGAATGTATCCGGCATAGATGCGGATGGGCTCTTTCGCATTGATTCCTGTTGCCATGCGGATATCGCGGGCGCGGGGGCCATTGGAAACAAAGCGGCGCCCCTGCTGCCCCAGTGCTGACCACGGTTCGAGCGACCACGGGCTGCCGGAGCGCTCCGGCTCCCAAGGCATGGAGGTGCCGGGGAAAATTTGCTTATTGATTCTTTGCGCTTGGTGCGAAAGTGAGCGCAACCAGCGCCGAAAAACCACGCGATCAGAAAGGGCAAAGGCCGTTAGGCTCAGTCCTGCGGTAACAACCGGCCAAGCGATAAGCGCCGGAACCCAGCGTCCTAACTGGCGCGATAATTTAGTAACGGCCAGCTGTGTGGCTTCCCCGATAAGCAGTAGTGTGCCATAGCCTGCGGTGCCAGCGGCCAAGCCGATCGCCGCCGTAACGGGCCCGCGCACGAGCTGTTTATTGACTAACTCCGCCTGCTTTTTCTGCTTGCGCAACGAAAGTACGGCATTTAAGGCGGTGCCGGCGCCGATAGCAAGGTGCAGGATCTGTCGATGTTGTGGCCCCAGGCGGTCCTGGGGGCGCTTACCAATGCTGTTGAGTAGGAAGCTTGTCGAAGCCGCCCCCAAATGTCCGATGCCCTGGCCAATGGCTACATTGGCGGCAGTCACCCACCACGGGCGAGGGAGGAGAGAGGGTGAAATTGCTGCCCACGTGGCTAATTCCGCACCCAAAATTCCAGCCGACATATTGGGCGGTAAGGTTTGCCGGCTGGTCATACGGACGATGGGCGTGAGATCCGCGGCTACGCCAAGAGCGATTAGTGCAGCGCGGCGGAGTGCGCGTTTCATAATGCCCGATTGTCCCAGATTTCGGTGGGAATTTCAGGGTGAGATCTAGCCCGTGCAAAACCCCCCAAAAAGTTGCACAATGGGGTCATGGCAAATCATGTAGGAAACAAGGTAGTTCTCATCGGCGCCGGCGACGTGGGAGTCGCCTACGCCTTCGCTCTCATCAACCAAAGCATCGTTGACCACCTGGCAATCATCGACATCGATGAAAAGAAGCTAGAGGGCAACGTCATGGACCTCAATCACGGCGTTGTTTGGGCTCCCACCCGCACTCGCGTCACCAAGGGCACCTACGCCGATTGCGCAGACGCCGATATGGTTGTCATCTGCGCCGGTGCCGCACAGAAGCCGGGCGAAACCCGCCTCGACCTGGTGGGCAAAAACGTCAAGATCATGAACAGCATCGTCTCCGATGTCATGGCCAATGACTTTGACGGTATCTTCCTTGTCGCCTCCAACCCAGTGGACATCCTGACCTACGCCGTATGGAAGGCCTCCGGCCTGGACCACAAGCGAGTCATCGGCTCCGGCACCGTGCTGGACTCCGCTCGCTTCCGCTACATGTTGGGTGAGCTAGAAGGCGTTGCCCCGAAGTCCGTTCACGCCTACATCGTGGGCGAGCACGGCGATTCCGAGCTGCCGGCCGTCTCTACTGCCAATATCGCTGGTGTTCCGTTGTCCAAGAAGTTCGACACGGATCCGGAGTACGCTGAGCGCATCGAGAAGATCTTCGAAGATACCCGCGATGCTGCCTACTCCATCATTGATGCCAAGGGTTCTACCTCTTTCGGCATCGGCATGGGCCTAGTCCGCATTACCGCCGCCGTCATCCAGAACCAGGACGTGGCTCTGCCAGTGTCTGCGTATCTGCAGGGCGAGTACGGCGTAGAAGATCTCTACATCGGCACTGCCGCCATTATCAATCGTTCCGGCATCGTGCGCGCGATTGAGCTGCAGCTCAATGAGCACGAAAAGGAGCGTTTCGATGCTTCTGCGAAGACCCTGAATGACATCAAGGAAGAGTTCTTCGGCTAGTGAAGATTGTCGCCCACAGGGGATACTCCGGAAAATATCCAGAGCTATCCCCTCTAGCTTTTGAGAAGGCTTTAGATTTGCCAATTCATGGCGTCGAGTGCGATGTGCGCTTGACGCGCGATGGAAAGGTAGTGGTCCAACACGATCCCACGTTGGACCGTACTGCGGGGCGTCCCGGCCGCATTTCCAAGCTGGACTGGGAAGAATTGCGCGGCGTGGACATCGGTTCGGGCCAACGCATGATGCTTCTCGACGAACTCTTGGAACTACTCGAGGGCACACCGCACCACCTTTATATCGAGACTAAGCACCCCTCCGGGCAGGGCGACATCCTGGAGGAGCAAACGGTGCTGCGCTTGCGTTATGCGGGGCTTTTTGACGACCCCCGGATCCACGTCATTTCCTTTTCCCACCACGCCATCCGCCGCATGCAGAATTTGGCGCCGCACATGGACCGGATTTATCTCCGCCGCGATTGGGAGCGCCACGTCAACCGTCCCGATGTAATGCTGTCCAAGCCCACCGCGCTCGGCGTATCGTTGCTGCGCGCGAAGCTGCAGCCGGCAATTATCGGCGCGCAGGGATTGCCCACCTACCTGTGGACCGTAGACAAGCCGGAGGACATGAAGTGGGCGTGGGCTAACGGGGTAGATATGCTCGCTACCAACCAACCCGAAGTGGCCCTACATGCCATTGAGCTCTAGTAAGCAGGTATCTTGGAGGCATGGCCAAGAAGAAAAAGAACAAGGAACAGCTGCCTGAGGGCATGTCCCGCCGCCAGGCAAAGCTCGCTGCCCGCGCCAAGGAGCGCGCCGCCCTGGAAAAGGATCCCCGCCCCTACGGCGGACTTGCTGCGGAGGCCTCCCTGGTCGCCATGCAGGAGTTCGTCCCCTCCGCTTTTGCCAAGCTTGACGTAACAGGCTGCGATAAGAACGTGTATGTAGCCACCGTCCTGCCGGGTGCTTCTGCTGCGCTTATTCGGGACACCGAATTTGGCGGCGATGCCTTCGTGGGCCTGCAGGTGCAGTCCCACACCCACAACCCGGGCCGCGACCTCGCCTTTGCCCTTAACTGGGTGAAGAATAACGAGCCGGGCGCCACCCTGGAATCCACTGCTGCTGACGGCTCGGAGCCGAAGCTGGAGGAGCTTATCGATGCCTCCGCTACCCTCGACGTGCAGGTTCACCAGGACTTCGAATGGTGGATTCCGGAGGGAGCACAGGTCACCCCACAGATTGCGCAGTCGCTACGCGCCGCAAATGATTCCGTTATCGAGTCTCACCAGGTAGGCGAGAACATCACCGGTGCGGCCTTCTGGGCAAATGCCGGCGGCGGCAAGGCCCACATCCGTTGGGTCCGCCCGAATGACGATGAATCCGCATTCCTGAACGCGCTGGCGCGCGTTGCCGCCCGCGGCGAGCTGAACTTGGGCGAGGGTACCAAGTTCGCCGGTGTTTTCCGCACCCACGGTCTCATCGCTCCGGTCTTCGACTTGGATCCAGAGGTTGACCACGCTTCTTATGAGGATCACCTCACCCCCGTGGACAAGGCCTTGGAGGAAGAAATCTCTAATGATGCTCAGCTGAGCGCCGATGAACGCAAGCAGCTAGAAAACATTAAGTCCCGCCAGGTGACCCTGCGCTAAAGACAAGAAAATGGCCCTTCCCCGGTAGAGGAAGGGCCATTTTTTGATCGCTATTTGAGAGAATCCCACAACCCAGCGGCTGCTTCATCGTCCCAGAGGACGACGTTGCCTACCTCGGTGTCTTGGAAACCGCCGATGGGGACGGTCTCGGTGTCTACACCGGAGCCCATGGCAAGTGCCACGCGGGCGAGGTGCCAAACGTGGTCGCCCTCGCCCACGATGAACGAGGAGGCGGTGTGGTTGACCAAGGAGAAGGCGCGGAATGGGTTGATCAGGGTGGCTGGGGAAGCAACCTTATCCAGCAATGCGGAGAAGAATTCGCGCTGGCGCTGCACGCGGTCGAGGTCACCCATAGCGGTGGCGCGGGTGCGCACGTACCCGAGGGCGTCGCGGCCCTTGAGCTTCTGGCAGCCGTCTTGGAGATCAATGCCGGCCAGCGGGTCATTGATGGGTTCCTTCACGCATACGTCTACGCCGCCGACGGAGTCGACCACATTGGCTAGGCCGCCCATGCCGATCTCGGCGTAGTGGTCGATGTGCAGACCGGTCGTGCCCTCGACGGTTTGGGCAAGCAGCTGCGGTCCACCGTAGGTAAAGGCAGCATTGATCTTGTCCATGCCAAAACCGGGGACTTCCACGTAGCTATCGCGTGGGATGGAAACGAGCTTGGCCTTGCCGGTGCGTGGGATGTGCAGCAGCATGATGGTATCGGTGCGGCCCTCGCCCACATCACCACCGGTGCCCAGTTCAGCCTGCTGTTCCTCGCTGAGGCCTTGGCGGGAATCGGAACCCACGAGCAACCAATTGGTGCCGGCGGTATTAGAGACTTGTTCTTCTGGCAGTGCCTCCACGCGGGTGAGGCGGGCATCGGCCCAGAACATGAAGACGAGGTTGAATACCAGCAGGACGACGAGCGCCAGGCCAACGCACCCGAGGGCGCGCTTGGCTGGATTGACCTTTTTGCGCCGGCTGTGCGGGCGCTGCCGGGGTGCGGGGCGCGGCGTGGTGCGACGAGGCGGGCGCTGCTGCGCGCGGTACTGGCTGGGGTAGCGGCTCGGCGTTGGCGGCGGAGTGCGGCGCGGGGGCTGTTGCTGTGGCTGCGGAGCGCGGAAGGATTGTTGCTCGGGTTCCACGCGCCGCGGCGCCGGGCGGGCGGAGGAACGGCGTGGAATGGGGCGGCCGTATCGATCCTTGAGGGGACGTCCATCAGCCCCAAGGACGAATTCAGTGGAGGAGTCGTCGCCGGCGCGGCGGGCCTCCCTATGCGGATCTCGTCCTGATTCAGTCATGCGCTATACCTTACAAGGAGCAGGGAGATTCGCCCGCTTCGCGTCGACCCCTGCGGACATTTTCACAGGAAGGAATAACCTGTAAAAGCGACGGCGTCGATAAGAAAATGCGCGATGACCAGCGGCCATACTCGGACTGTGCGGTGATAGTAGTAGCCGTAAATTAAGCCCATAATGATATTGCCGAAACCAGCGGAAACGCCCTGGTAGAGGTGGTAAGACCCGCGCAGAATGGAGCTTGCGGCCATTGTGGCAGGAAGGGACCAGCGGGCTTGGCGCAAGCGCGTCATAAGCCACATCACCACCACGGTTTCCTCCGCGAAGGCGTTGGCAGCGGCCTTGAGGAGGGAAACGGGGATTTCCACCCAGGCATTGGCGAAGTCGCCGGGAATCACCTCCTTGCTCCACCCAAAATGCACCGCCGCGAAATACAGGGCGAGTCCCGGGATGCCAATGAGGGCGGCAAGCCCTGCGCCTTCGAGCCAGTCGCGGGTGCGGTGGGGCCGGGGCACTATGTGATCCTTGGCCAGCAGGAAAAGCGCTAAGGCTCCATAGGAAAAGAGAACAGCGGCGGAGCACAGCTGCAGGCCCATATCCACCCAGGCAAGAGAGGACTGGCTGGAATTGAGCGTGACCGATTGTTCGTCGAGCCGCTGCGGTGCGGCCAGGGAATTGATGAGGTTCAACACCGCCCGCACCCCGGAAATGCCAAAGGTGAGGGTGAGGACGATGAGCAGCTCGGCGCGTAGGGACTTGGTCATGGGTGGAGGATGCGGGCGAGGCCGAGGAGGGCGGCGTCGGAAAGCGTAATGCCTCCCAGGTGTACGCCCACCGGCGGGTGATTGGGTACGGCCCACGGTACGGAAATGGCTGGCAGGCGGGCCATGTTGAAGAGGGAACCCCACGGCGACCACCGGGTCTGGGCCGCGAAATTCTCCGCATGGGGCAGGGACAGGAAGTGGCCGGTGCGCGGCGGATCCGCGGTGAGCATCGGCGTAAGGATGGCATCAACGCCCCATTCCTGGGCCAGCAAGCCGGGGAGCTGCCGGATATGCGCCCGCGCCGCGGCCAGCTCAGCGGAGCTCACGCGCCGGCCCTGCTGAGCAATCCACTCGGCGTAGCCTGCCGCCGGGTTGAGCCCCGCCAAGCGGGAGGTAAAGGTCGTGCGGAAATGCGCAAAGGTGGCCCGGGCCTGCGGATACGGGGAAATGGGCACCACGGTGAAGCCGGCTGCCTGTAGGCGTTGGGCGGCCTCGCGGGCGGCGCGCAGGTGGTGGGCATCGACGTTGGCATCGCAAAACAGCGGCTCTACCAGCAGGCCGATGCGGGCCCGCGGGGTGATCATGCGGTGGCCATGCAGAAAGGCATTATCGGCTACGGTCCGGGTGATAAAGCCCTGCACACCCAGTTCTTTTCCTGCCGGTTTAAAGCCCACCACGCCGCAGGCTGCGGCCGGCACTCGGATGGAACCGCCACCATCGCTGGCGTGCGCCGCGCGCAGCAACCCGCGCGCGACCTGTACCGCCGCACCGCCCGAGGAACCACCCGGTGTGCAGCCGGGATAAAGGGGATTATCGGGATGGGGCAGGCCCACTGGTTCCGTATCCACGCGCAGGCCCAACTCCGGGGTGGAGGACTTACCGATGATGCGCGCACCTTGCTTCTCCAAGGCCTCGATGAAGGCATCGCTGCGCTCGGGGTAGTAGGTGCGATCGGTACTTCCCAAGGTCGTGGGCATGCCGCGGACATCGCAGAGATCCTTGGCGGAGAGGACCCAGCCGCTCAGACGACCGCTATGGGTTGCTTTCCGCTCTAGGTCCACATAGGTGAAACCATGCTCTGCAGGGGAAAGGCCGTGCAGAGATGAACGGAGTTGTTCTACGGAAAAGTCCATAAAGCCTCAATATAAAGTCCCGCTGGATCGACTCGAAGCTGTTACTAGGTGGAAACGCTTGGCCAGTAGTACTTTAGCAAAAGCGAGGGAGAGAACTTCTCAGTTCTGTTATGGGTGGACACCTAGCGATCAGGAAAGAGGAGGTCAGTATGCCTAGGAAGAATAATTTCAAGGCCGTCCTCTTAGGATACAAGTTGCGTCGCGATAGGAGCCGAGTACGCTACTCGCGGCGGGATGAGCCCCAGGGCACAGGCGTACTACAGTCGGGATCTGTTAACTCGTTCGCATTTATTTGACGCGAAAGCCAGCGAGCGAAGACAGCTTGGTGAGCTAGGGGCAATGCCTAAAGATAATCTAAGCGTATCGGGGTATAGGGATTGTACACCTTGCTAGATCCCAACGGAATTGGTCGAAGCCCATAACCTCCTTACCTTGTTTTCCGAGCCAGAGACCTTATCAAGCGGAAAGCGAAAAGTGTGCTGGCATGCGGGCATAGTCTCCTGAATCCGATTAGCAGTTTCACATGGAATGCGGGCTTTGCATGGGAATCAAAATTATTGGAACAAAACAGATTTGACCCTAACCGCAGGCTGCCGCACTTGTTATGACTTTCGGTCGATAAGCTGCCTTACTTCGTTGATCATGACCTTCCCCATTGCATTACGGGGGAGAGAGTCAGTGAAGTAGACATCTCTTGGAATTGAATGGGAGGCTAAATTGTCGTCCACCCATTCTCGGACATCATCTTCGGTTACAGAAGATCCATCGGTAACTACAATAGCCGCAATTCGTTGGAATTTCTCGGCATCGTCAACCCCGATTGCGAAGGCTTCTTTAATATGGGGATGTTTCTCTATTACCTCGGTGACGGATTCGGGATGAACATTCTCACCGCCGACAATTATCATGGAGTCTGAGCGTCCGACAACATGTAGGTATCCCTCGGAGTCATAGAAGCCCATGTCACCCATATTAATCATGCCTCCGGTGTTAGGGACGTAAGGTGGTTCTTTGTCGGGATTCGTGTACTCGTCTAGCATCATCGGGCTCTTCATTGCGATTTGTCCGATACGGCCAGTAGGTACTTTATTTCCGTTGCCATCATGAACTAAAACTTGAATTCCAGGTGACGGCATTCCTACGACTGAAGGATCACGGAGGACGACCTCAGGGGAAGCGCAGGTTGTCATATCAGTTTCAGTTGACCCGTACAGATTGGAAACAATCGGCCGGCCAAAACGTGAATTAGCGCGTTCGACCAAGTCCTTCGTAACCTTATTACCGCTTGACCCTATCCATTTTAAGCTTTCAAGCGAGTAGTCATCGCTGAGCATCTCCTTCAAGAAAATAGGAGAAGAGATACTCCCTTCGCATTGGTAGCGATCGATGAGTTCCATGCCCTCTTTAGGGTCGAAGATCCGCCGAATAACCAGGGTATTTGCTCCCGCGAATGCAATATTAAGCCCGCCGTGTCCCCATGCATGGAAAAGTGTGCAAGGCATGTATATTGTTTGGAGAGGTCTCCAAGCCATTACCGAAAGGATTTGCCCCAACGTAATGGGGAACATTGGATCATTTCTACCGACTCCTTTAGGGGTACCAGTCGTGCCGGAGGAAAACAGAACATTAGGGGATTGTCCGGGGATGAGCGGAAGCTTGCTTTTCGGGGTCTGGTCAAAAATATGTGAAATAGAGTCTACGATGCGAGGGTGAGTGCTCTCGGAAGCTCGAGGGCCGTTGAGGATAACTACCTCAACGGTACTGGGCAGCTTATGGGCTAACTCGCTATCCGCGAAAACTAAACGAATATCGTTTTGGTTGATCAGTGTTGTTAATTGTTCTTTCGAGGCTTGCACATTTAGCATATTGCACGACATGCCATTATACGATTTTGCTATAGCAGCATCGATTGTCTCAATCGAATTTAGTGCAAGGACACCATACGAAAGATCTCGACGCTTCACTCCGTGGCTTTCTGCATAATCAATCAGCCAACGGGAGACGTGTTGAATTTCGGCGCTCAGGTCTTGAAAGCTGATTGACCGGCGATCGTCTATCACGGCTATCCTGTTGGGGTGGTTCAGGCGAGCATTTTCCAAGTTGCGGGCGAATGAAAAATGATAGCGAATTATATTGGGCAACGCCATAAGAATTGCCTTTGGGTTATTGCCAAGTCCGATAAACCCAGCGTTATGGGCTGTTCGAAGCATGAACTTCATGCCGAGTGCAATCGCTTTGGCATTTTCTAGGGTTCTGATGGAGCGCACGGTTGTCCTTTCAGGTTGGATAGAGACGAAGCGTCAAAAAGTATAAGGCGAATCAACCTTAATAGCGAGTTCTTGTCAAGCGTTAGCGAAACTTGAGGCCCTTATTCGCATAACATGGTGTGTTATAAGTGCGCACGTGGTAAAAGTATAAATTGCGCACGTGGTAAAAGTATAAATACTGACGCGAGAACGCGTTTATGTAGCGAACTGACTACATTCCTAACGTATCGCGAAACTAGACTGGAGAGAACATGAATATTAATCGCGTAACTGTATTTGGCGGCGGGACCCTCGGTGCCCAAGCAGCATTGCAATTCGCACTTTACGGAAAGCAGGTCACGGTCCTAGGCCGTTCCGATAGTTCTTTAGAAAAGGCACTCAGTCGCATTCGTGCATATTCCAAAAAATATGAGGAAGAAACGTCCTTCACGGCTGAAGAAGTTCTCCGGGCGCAGAAAAGCATCAAAGTTTCCAGTTGCCCAAAGGAAGCATTGAGTGTGCCCAAAGGAAGCATTGAGTGACACCGACCTCGTATTCGAATGCACCAGCGAGTCCAGAGAAGTTAAAAAACAGGTACTTGAAACAATTGAGGCAAATATCGACAGTGATGAAGTGGTCGTCGCTACAAATTCTTCCACTTTATTACCGAGCTCGTTGGTGAAATACCTAAAAGAGGGTTCTCGCTTCCTAGCTATTCACCTTGCAAACGAAATATGGAAGCGTAGTACAGCGGAAATCATGCCTCATCCGGGAACGAAGCCGGAGCTTATGGATGAAGTAACACAGTTTGTCAAGGAGGTCGGGCTAACCCCAGTTCCTCTTATGAAGGAGCAGCCTGGATATATCCTAAACTCTCTGATGATCCCTTGGCTTAGGGCGGGGCTGGATTTGGCGGCGAAAGGCGTTGCTTCCCCAAAGGACATAGATGCAGTGTGGGAAGCCGTAATGGGGTCTGAAGGGCCATTTAGGGTAGTTGACATAGTCGGCTTGCGCACGATCGTCTCGGTTTTGTCTTTGGAAGTTGAAGCCGGCATCGAGGGGTCCCAAAGAATTATTGACTATCTAACCGAGGCGTACATCTCTAAAGGCTGTTTGGGAGTCGAAAACGGCAAGGGAATTTACGATTACAGTTGATCTGAAGTTGAAAAATCGTAAGATTGATAGTAAACTCCATCTATCGTACCCTTAAAAGTCTCTCGAAAAGGTTTCTCAATGTTAAAAAAGGTTCGTAGGGGATTTGTCGCTGCTTCGCTATGCTTCTGTACGATGGCTGCTTCTCTTTCTCCCGCCGGAGCAGCGCCATTTAGTAGTGACGATCGGCAGCTGCCGTATTTGGATCCAACACGAGTAAATCTCCAGGATTTAAATGCCAATCGTGCTGTCGAGAAGGTTTCTCCGAATAATCTTGTGACACTTGGCGATTCTATTTTTAGTAATCCCACTGCTGGTGACGCCGCATATAGCATGGCTACTCGAGGGGTACAGGATAACGGGGTTCGCTCGGCTTTGCGTGCAGCCTCACCTAATATCAGTGCACGCGGATGTGCTCAGGGCTTTCCGAGTATCCCTAAGTCACTAGCGGCTAACTTGAATGCTCCGTTGAACGACTACTCCTGCCCTGGCGCAACTCTTTACTCGCAAAGCGGCGGTAATACAATTGTGTCTCAGGTAGATAGCGCTGTTCGAGATGGAGCGTTAAGTCCTAGCACCAAATATGTGGCTATTCAGGCCGGATACAATGACGTGTATAACAATTATACAGTGCCATCAGGAGAGCGCGTTAATGACGATCAACTGGCTGCACTTTTGAATTCACCCACGCAACGGGATCTTTTTGCGAGGGCTATGGATACGGTTATCGACCGTGTTAAACGAGCGGCTCCAAACGCTATAGTAAAGCTGGTGGGATACCATACCATCACTGACGATCGTCCAGGCGGCTGGCAATGCTTATATCATGTGGGGTATGGACGGGGACAAGATAATGTCTTCGATATCAGTTATGCCTTCCCGATTTATTGGGATACCCGAGGAGAAATAAACTCTAACACTTGGATGCAGCAGGCTGCCGAGCGCAAGAACGTGGGATATATCGATACACGCGAATTTTCCAAGGATCATGGGGAATGTGCTGCGCCCGAGGACCGTTGGGTAAGCGGGGTTTTGATCGATACTACTACGAGTAGTTATAATCTTGCCCTCCATTTGACAGATGTCGGGGTAAATGAAATTTCCCGTCACGTTGCTGCACAGTACCGCTAATTTAACTCAGTCTTCCAAGGAAAAGATACTCAATCGTGCTCTTAGATACCAAGAATCCGAGTAGTCCACTTACTATGATCTTTAACTACTACAGTGGAATGTTCGATAGTTTCGTCGACTCCGTAGTAAATACGGTCCAGAATGCCGCACCGCAACTGCTCGGTATTGTTCAAACATTGCCTTGGTAAGAAGGCCGAGCTATACATGGCGGTGTCGCGGTCGCCCCGTTAGTAGTGGATAGGTGTTAATTGTATGGCGGGGTCGAGAGCCCGCTGCTTAGATGATTTTCTCCCAGCTGATTTTATCTTTGCACCGCATATATGTTGACGAGGCTGGAATTGAGAAGTTTATCGCGCCTGCCGGTTTTGTGTTAGACTTCTCTTTTGTCAAACTACCTGCCGCTGCACTCAAGGTTTAAGGCGTGCGCCCCACGGTACTGTAGGCATGAAATTGGCCAATATGACGACTTGCACACTGAATCATGACTCCACTCCAAGGGTTGCTTACCTTGGGCCGCCAGGATCCTTTACCCAAATCGCCGCTGAGACGTTAACCCGTAATTTTTCGGGAGCGACGATATTTTCGATGGGTTCTCCTTCGGAGGTCATTGGAACTCTTCACTGCGGAACTGCTGAATATGCATGCTTAGCGTTCGAAAGTTCGGTAGAAGGTGCGGTTACTTCGACCTATGATGCGCTCACAGAATCTGGACCGGTCCAGATTTATGGCGAAGCGGATATTTCCATCGCGTTCAACATTATGACTTTGCCGAATCAACGAACGATTAGGCGGTTGAGCGCCCACCCGGTGGCGTTTCGTCAGATTCGCTCTTGGGTAAAGCAAAGTTTACCCGAGGCAGAGTTTGTCCCGGCTAGCTCAAACTCTGCCGCTGCAGAGGCCGTAATGCGAGGGGAGATGGACGCAGCCGCAGCACCGAGTCGAGCCGAGGAGCTCTTTGGGCTGGAGTCTATTGCACGAGATATAGCGGATTTTCCTAATGCAAAACCCCGATTCATCTTGGTAGGGTTGCCAGGAAAGCCACCGGCGCGAACTGGCCATGACCGGACAAGTGTCTTCTTCTCTCTTCCCAATAAGCCGGGTAGCCTGGTCGGAGCTCTACAGGACTTTTCCCAACGGGGTGTTGATTTATCTAGGATTGAATCTCGCCCTACGCGAGATGTTCTCGGTAATTATCGCTTTTTTGTGGATCTTATTGGGCATATCGAGGATCAAGCTGTTGCAGAAGCCCTGCGTGCACTAAAGATGCGGGCAGAGGATTTGCTGTTCCTCGGTTCTTGGCCGGCGGCAACGCCCGCGGGCAGGCCGCCACGCAATATCACCGCGGCGGATGATTGGGTAGCGCGGGCGCGCAGGGGCCAATAATCTAGAAGCATGCCCGGAAGAATTATCCTGCTGCGTCACGGCCAGACCTTTTCCAATATTTCCCGCCTCCTCGATACCCGCCCGCCCGGGGCAGAGCTTACCGAGCGCGGGCGCAACCAAGCCACGGAGGTAGGCTGGGAGCTAGCGCAGTTGGTGGGCGAGCGCGAGGTGGAATTTAAATGCTCCATTGCACTGCGCGCTCAGCAGACCGCGATGCTGGCGGCACGTGCCTTTGAGCAGGAGCGCGGTTTGCCGGAATTCTCTCAGCGCGTTGACGTAATCTCCGGCGTGCACGAAATTTTCGCCGGTGACTGGGAGATGGACGGTAGCGAAGATGCCCATCGGTCGCACATGGTGGCTATGCGCGGCTGGTGCGATGGCGAGCGCGGCGTCGGGATGGAAGGCGGTGAGATCTTGGAGGATGTGCTGGCGCGCTACCAGCCGGTGCTGGAGGGCATTGCGAAGCAGCTTGGCGACGACCACGATGTCATTCTCGTCAGCCACGGCGCCGCTATCCGTGTGGTCACCAAACACGCCACGGGTGTTGACGCCGACTTTGCCTATACAGGCTACCTGGCCAATTGCGGCTTTATGGTGATGGAACCGCGCGGCAAGGACTTTGGTGAGTGGACGTTAACCCGGTGGGCGGATACGGAGCTCTAGCCCCAGCCTAAGCGGTGCAGCTCCTCTTCCTCGAGGCCAAAGTAATGGCAGAGTTCGTGGAATACGGTGACCTTAACCTGCTCTGCTAATTCTTCCTCGCTGCCGGACCAGCGCTGCAGCGTGTTCCGGTAAATGAAAATCGCATCGGGCAGGAAACCGGTGTGATCGAAGGTGCGGTGCGGCAGTGCGACGCCCTCGTAGAGCCCTAGCAGCATAGGGTTATCGGGATTTTCATCTTCAACCAAGATGACGAGGTTGCGCATGCGGCGCACGAATTCCTCGGGGACTTGATCCAGCGCCTCGTTGACCATCTCATCGAAGCGCTCTTCTGAAACCTCGACCATTAGGGCGCTGGGGGCGGTGCGGGGGCGGCAGACGCGGGTGCCGGACTATTGTCCTTGTCCTCACGCAGTGGATTGCGCTCAGGCCGTTCCTCCGGCGGTTGACCGTCGATAGTCAGTGCCTGGCGACCATCGGTAGCGGAACCGGTGATGGCAGAGAAACCGCCGCCTTCGCGGGCATGCACAAGGGAGCAATTGACGGATTTGGTGCCGCCATTCCACGAGGCCTCGGTGATAGAGCCCCAGAATGGTTGCAGCGTGGACTGGTAGAGCTGCTCCTCGCCGCCAAGGTAGTCCTCAGTAGCGGCGGTACACGTATCGGACAGGAACTTGTCCATATCCTTGCCGTCCGGGTAGCCGTCAGGGAACTGCTTGCCCACATCGATGACGGAAACGGTCTCCATTTGGTGGGGCTTAGCGCAGTCGACGACGTGCGGAACTTGCTTGTCATCGATGGCCAAGCACTCGCCCGGCTTGGCGAGGTTTGCCTGTTCGGAGGCCTCGACGTTGCCGGTAGTAAGCTGCGGTACGCCGTGATCATCGGTGGTTTGCAGGCCACACAGCAAGGTGCGGTCGCCGCGATCCCAGGCGGACTGCGGCGGCAGAATGGACGCCACATCGTACTTACCATTCGGGTCCCACTTCCCGTGCAGGTAGCCCACGGAGGCGGATTCGCACAGCTCATCGCGCAATTGGTGTTGGCGGGTAAGCGCAGGGCGGGTAGCGTCGGGGCCGAACTCGCTGGTGGGGTACACGCTTAGGTCTTCGGTTTTGGAGACCTCGAAGCGGTGCTGTTCGGAGCACGGTACTTCTTTGAACCCAGTGGCGGAGCCATCCTGGGCGATGTCCCACGTCAAGCAAGCGCCGGCGGCCGCAGCGGTGAAGGGCTCCGGTTTTGGAGCGGCGGTTTCTGAAGTATCCCCGCTATTGTGCTGCTGGGCAGCGGTGGTGTCTTCGCCACCCGATTTGTGGGAGCTGATAACGCCATAGATGCCCATGAAAACGGCCGCCGCGATTGCCGCAATCAAGACAATCTGGACGGCCACAGCGGAACGCCACGCAGGTGATTTCTTCATAAGGCCCTTAATCTTACCTGTTAAGCAGGGTGCTGGCTAGATGCTGTTCTCCCTAGCCACCCGGGTAGTCAGGCGGTAGCGGTCGGTGCGATAGACGGAGGAACACCATTCCACCGGCCTATCGCCCGAGCGGGAGTAGCGCACGATGTGCAGCAGTGGGGTGCCCACGGGGACGTCGAGAAGCGGGGCAGTGTCCGCATCGGCTGAAATCGCCGAGACCGTTTGATCCGCATCGGTGATGGGGACGTCAAAGACGGAGTCGAGGATGGCGTAGACCGAATTGTAGGTGTCAGTTTCTAGCAGGCTGGGCGCATATGTGGAGTTATACCAGCCGTCATCAATGGAGTAGGGCTCGCCATCGCCCAAGCGCAGGCGGCGCAGATGAATATGTTCGGTTTGGGCTGGCGTATCAAAAAAGAAGGCGGCATCCTCCGGGGCGCTGCTGCGTCCGCTGGTAAGGATTTTGGAGGAGGCAGTGACGTCTTGTGCGCCCATCTCATCCGAGAATGAGGCTAGGTGGAGCCGGGAGACAAGGGGATTGGGCGCTACGAAGGTGCCCTTTCCGCGGACGCGCCGCAGTTTTCCGGCCGCGACAAGATCCCCGATGGCGCGGCGTACCGTGATCCGTGACACGCCATAGGTTTCTTCAAGAAGCCTCTCGCCGGGCAAGATATCGCCGGGTTTGAGGGTCGTGCGGCACAATTCTTCGAGGATATCGTGCAATTGGGTGTGTTTTGGAACGGGACCGTCCGTAATTGTGCGGGCGGGGAGCTGAACGGCGGACATAAAGCCATCATAATTCGCTGGTTATTACCACCGCAAGACGTTGCCAATACGCTAAACTTACATTCGTGATTGATCTCAAGCTACTCCGCGAAAACCCCGACGTTGTCCGTGCTTCCCAGGTGAACCGAGGTGAGGATCCCTCCCTCGTAGATCAGCTCTTGGAAGCTGATGAGCAGCGCCGCGCTGCTATCCAAAAGGCCGACGAACTGCGCTCTGAGCAGAAGGCTTTTGGCAAGAAGATTGGCCAAGCCTCCCCAGAGGAGCGTCCGGCACTGCTGGAGGGCTCTAATGAGCTGAAGGCCAAGGTCAAGGAGGCGGAAGAGGCACAATCTGCCGCTGAGGCCAAGGTGGAAGAGCTGCAGTACAAGCTCGATAACGTGGTTGAAGGTGCCCCGGCCGGCGGCGAAGATGACTTCGTAGTGGTAGAAGAAGTAGGCCAGATTCCTGAGTTCGACTTCGAGCCAAAGGATCACCTTGAGTTGGGCGAGTCCCTCGGTCTTATTGACGTCAAGCGCGGCGCTAAGGTAGGCGGCGCTCGTTTCTACTACCTCACTGGCGATGGCGCCTTCCTACAGCTGGGAATGCTGATGCTCGCGGCGCAGAAGGCGCGCGAAGCCGGTTTCAAGCTGATGATCCCGCCAGTTCTGGTTCGCCCAGACATTATGTCCGGCACCGGTTTCTTGGGCCAGCACTCCGATGAGGTTTATTACCTACCGGCCGATGATATGTACCTGGTAGGCACCTCTGAGGTGGCCCTTGCCGGTTACCACAAGGATGAGATCATCGACCTCTCCAATGGCCCGCTGCAGTACGCCGGCTGGTCCTCCTGCTTCCGCCGTGAGGCTGGCTCCCACGGTAAGGACACTCGCGGCATCCTGCGCGTCCACCAATTCGACAAGCTGGAGATGTTTGTCTACTGCAAGCCGGAGGACGCGGAAGAAATGCACCAGCGCCTTCTGTCCATGGAAAAGGACATGCTTGCAGCCATGGAACTGCCCTACCGCACCATCGATATTGCCGGTGGCGACCTCGGTTCTTCGGCGGCCCGCAAGTTCGACAATGAGGCTTGGGTTCCTACCCAAGACACCTACCGTGAGCTGACCTCCACCTCGAACTGCACCACCTTCCAGGCACGCCGCCTGTCCACCCGCTACCGCGACGAGAACGGCAAGACTCAGACCGCAGCTACCCTGAACGGCACGCTGGCGACTACCCGCTGGCTCGTTGCCATTCTGGAAAACCACCAGCAGGCCGACGGCTCCGTCGTTGTCCCTGAGGCCCTGCGCCCGTTCGTGGGCAAGGATGTCCTGACCCCGCAGTAAGTCCGCCGTCGTCCTGGAGAGTTATGAACGCTGCGACGAATTTCCTGTACCGCCAGATCACCCACATTGGCAGGGGGGTGACTCTGGCACAGGGATTAAAAATGCGCCTTTCGGGGGAGGAAAATATCCCCGATAAGGGCGGCGCGGTGTTGGTTTGTAACCACACCGGCTACATGGATTTCCTTTTCGGCGCCTTTTTGGCCTATCGCAAGAAGCGTCTCGTACGCTTCCTGGCTAAAGCTGGAATCTTTAAAGCCCCGGTGGCAGGTCCGTTGTTGAGGGCGATGCATCACGTGCCAGTTGATCGTATCGATGGCAGCGCCTCCTTCCGCCAAGCGGTACAGCTGGCCAAGGACGGCGAACTCGTGGGCGTGTTTTCTGAAGGCACAATTTCTCGCAGCTTTGAAATCCGCAGCATGAAAAGTGGCGCCTCCCGCATTGCCTATGAGGCGGGGGTGCCGGTAATCCCACAGGTCATTTTTGGTTCGCAGCGCCTGTGGACCAAGGGGCACAAAAAGAACCTGGGACGGACCAAGACCCCTGTCTTTATTACCGCCCTCGAACCGTACTATCCCACCGGGGATGCGGAGGCTGATACCGCGGAGATTCGACGCCGTATGCAAGAGGCGTTGGAAGGACTATGGGAGCAGTACGAAGCCGAATTTGGACCCATGCCTGCCGGTGAATACTGGGTGCCCGCCCGTAAAGGTGGAGGGGCTCCTACCCTTGATGAGGCAGAAGCTCGCGATGCTGAAGTGGAGACCGAACGTCATCGCGTACGCCGGTTGCGCGACGATCTAGTGGGCCTCAAAGAACGCGTCTCCGTTACTACGGTTGACTTGGTGCGCAATCACATGGCCGCCGCCAAGGGAACGGACGGGGAGGAGCCAAAGAATAAGGCGCGTACCGCCCCGGAGACCTTGGAGTGGATCAAGCACAACCTCAATGCCGTGGTTGAAGAGGCAACCCGCGGCTTGGATGAAGGTCGCGATAAGGTCGCGGATGTCATGGCGCAGCTGAAGTCGGATGTGGCGCAAACCCAAGCGTCCATCACGGCCAGCAGTAAGGAGATATGGGCCGGTTCCGTAGCAGAGCAGGGCCTGTTGGCGGCAGCTACCCAATCCCGGCTTATCGTCTCGCGCTTGCCGCACCGCATGAAGGCACAATTCTCTTCCATCCCCCGCGTAGTAGTGGCGCACAGCAGCGCGCTGAATTGGGAAGATGGCGCACTGACTCCGCGATTGCACAAGGCTTTGGCGGAGATCTACCCGGCGGCCGAAGTCCTGATCGTGATATCACCCGCCGGTGAGGTGGATGTTCCGCAAGCCGTGTGGAGCGTTGTCATTGATGAGGATGCTGTGCAGCCGCGTCTCGATACCGGCGCCCTGTCCGTCACCGCCGCCACCGCGGCGCAAGGCGTGGAACGCATCCTCGAGGATCTGCAGGATGGGCCGGAAGAGACTCTGGTCTTTGCTAATGAGCCAGGAGATGAGGATTTCCTTGACTGGATGCCGGTGGTGGCTTTGGAAACTGCTCCTATTGAGGTGGTCAAGGGCGCCCAAGCAGTCACATATTCTGCGGAGAAAGCCGGAATGTCCGAAGTGCTTGAAGTGATGGCGCGGTTAGCGCAGAAATAGCGCGGGCTTTGCGTCTGCTTTGCACCCCCGCGAGGGGGTGCTTTTTCTTTTTGGGTGGCTAAGTATTTTAAGAAAGCTACTGCTTACGGGCCTGAAACCTACGTGTGAGTAACCGTCTGTGTAACTGACGTCCGTGACTCCTATCATAGGTTTAAGGAGATAAAATCTCTGCAGCCGAGGTGTGAATCTTTCCACCGAAACCACAATTTAACTGCTCTTAGCTGTGCTTTTGCCATCTCATTCATGGATTTATGGCGCAGGCACATGCAAGCACCAAGGAAGGAGATGCGGTCAGCAATGACCCAGCAAAGCAACCAAGCCTTTAACCCCGAATACTTTGAAAGTCTATGGAATGGATACGCGGATGAGGACTACGACGTAGTCATCATCGGTGGCGGTTCCGTAGGCGCCGGTGCGGCAGCGGACGCCGCTACCCGTGGCCTCAAGACCGCCGTCATTGAGGCGCGCGACTTCGCCGCAGGTACCTCTTCTCGCTCCTCCAAGATGTTCCACGGTGGCCTGCGCTACCTGGCCATGTTTGACTTCCGCCTAGTGGCGGAGTCCCTCAAGGAGCGCGAGCTGAACATGTCCACCCTGGCACCCCACCTGGTGAAGCCGCTGAAGTTCATCTTCCCGCTGACCCACCACGTATGGGAGCGCGTGATGATGTTCGGTGGCTTTACTCTTTATGACCTCATGGGCGGCTCGAAGAGCGTGCCAATGCAGAAGCACCTGACTCGAAAGGGCGTGCTGAAGGTGACCCCGGGCCTGAAAGAAGATGCCATTGTGGGCGGCGTGCGCTACTACGACACTTTGGTTGATGACGCCCGCCACACCATGACCGTGCTGCGTACCGCCGCCGAGTATGGGGCCGATGTACGTACCAATACCGAGGTCATTGGCTTTGACAAGGACCGCGGCGGCCGCATCGTAGGCGCGAAGGTTCGCGATACCGCCACCGGCCGCGAGACCACCGTGCGCGGCAAGGTCTTTATCAACGCCACCGGCGTGTGGAATGACAAGATTCAAGAGATGGCCGGCGTGGAGGGCAAGTTCACCGTGCACGCCTCCAAGGGCGTGCACATCGTCGTGCCGAAGGATGCGCTCGATGCAGAGGCAGCCCTGTGCTTCGTCACCGAAAAGTCCGTCCTCTTCGTTATCCCATGGGGCGAGTACTGGATCATCGGTACCACCGACACCGATTGGGAAAAGGGACTGTCCCTGCCGGATCCGGCACCAACCAAGTCCGATATTGATTATATTTTGGACCAGGTTAACCAGCGCGTACGCCGTAAGATCACCCGCGATGACATCGTGGGCGTCTACTCCGGTCTACGCCCGCTGCTGTCCGGCAAGTCTGATTCCACCACCAACCTTTCCCGTAACCACGCCGTTGCGCGCGTGGCCCCAGGCATGGTCTCTGTTGCCGGCGGTAAGTACACCACGTACCGCGTCATTGGTAAGGACGCCGTGGATCTAGCAGTCCAAGAACTAGATACCAAGGTGCCAGAGTCCATCACTGAGCAAACCCCGATCTTGGGCGCCGCTGGCTACCATGCTCTAGCTAACCAAGTCCCATCTCTGGCCCGTCGCTACAACCTGAGCGAAAAGTTCATCGAGCACCTGCTTGGCCGCTATGGCTCCCTGCTGGGTGAGGTTTTGGCACCTGCAGCCGAGGATGCTTCGCTGCTGGAGCCAGTTCCAGGTGCCGAGTCCTACCTGTGGGCCGAGGTCCGCTACGCCGTCACTCACGAAGGCGCATTGCACTTGGAGGACATCCTGTCCCGTCGTCTGCGTATCGCCATCGAGTTTGGCGACCGCGGCGTGAATGCCGCCCCGGCAGTTGCTGACTTTGTGGCACCACTGCTGGGCTGGAGTGACGCCGACAAGGAGCGCGAGGTATCCCAATTCAAAGCCCACACCCAGGCCGAACTTGAAGCAGAAGCTGCGGTAACTGACCGCGAGGCCAATGACATTTTGGTCCGCGCAGGATCTGCCCGACCTACCCAAAACGAGGTATAAGTTATGACCGGATTTGATGCATTCCTGTGGGAGTTTATCGGCACCGCGTTGCTGCTCCTTCTAGGTAACGGCGTATGTGCGCTGGTAAACCTGCGCACCTCTGGCGCGCGCGGCTCCGATTGGGTCGTTATCGCCCTAGGCTGGGGCATGGCGGTCTTCGTCGGCGCCAGCGTGGCCGACCCCACGGGCGGGCACCTCAACCCCGCCGTCACCGTAATGTTGGCCGTCAATGGATCGCTCGAATGGTCCCTGGTTCCGTATTACTGCCTAGGCCAGATCCTTGGCGCAATCCTCGGTGCCATCCTGGCATGGGCTGCCTTCAAGCAGCTTTTCGACGCCAATAATTACGACGACGCCGGAAACGTCACCGGCGCCAATAAGGACACCAACGGTATCTTCTTTACCAAGCCGGCACATCCTAAGAACGGCTGGAATGCGGTGACGGAGTTCATCGCCACCTGCGTGCTGTTGATGTTCATCGCCTTCGGCCCCACCGGCGGCGAGCTTGGCCCAATGAGCTACTTTGCCGTTGCTTTCGTTGTGGTGTCGGTCGGCCTGTCCCTGGGTACCCCTACGGGTTATGCCATCAATCCGGTCCGTGACCTGGGCCCCCGAATTGCTTATGCATTCATCTTGCCCATCCAGGACAAAGGTAGCGCGAACTGGGGCTATGCTTGGGTTCCTATCGTGGCCCCATTGGTCGCGGCCGTAGCCGTTGGCCTGTTGTCCGTTGCGCTCTAATTCCATCTTCGTATAGGAGACTAGACACATGACTAACAAGAAATACGTCGCCGCTATCGACCAGGGAACCACATCGACGCGCTGCATCATCTTTGACCACAACGGCGAGCAGGCTGCCGTTGGTCAGCTCGAACACGAGCAGATCTTTCCCGAAAAGGGCTGGGTAGAACACGACCCGGAAGAAATCTGGAGCAATACCCGTCGCGCCGTCGGTGAGGCTCTTGCCAATGGCGACATCACCGTGGAAGACATTGACTCGGTAGGTATCACCAACCAGCGAGAGACCACCGTGGTGTGGGATAAGCACACCGGTAAGCCGGTCTACAACGCCATTGTCTGGCAAGATACCCGTACCACCGCCATCTGTAAGGAACTCTCGGGTGAGGAAGGACCAGAAAAGTGGCGCCGCCGCACCGGTCTGATCATCAACTCCTACCCGGCGGGACCGAAGGTGAAGTGGATCCTCGATAACGTCGAAGGTGCCCGCGAGCGCGCCGAGGCCGGCGATCTGCTCTTCGGCACCATTGACAGCTGGCTATTGTGGAACCTCACCGGCGGTGCCGAGGGCGATGCTGGCCGTGAGGCTCTGCACGCTACCGACGTCACCAATGCCTCCCGCACCCTGCTCATGGACATCGAAAAGCTGGAGTGGGATGAGGAACTGTGCAAGGAAATGGGCATCCCAATGTCCATGCTGCCGGAGATTCGCCCATCCCTCGGTGATTTCCGTACCGTGCGTGAGCGCGGTTCGCTCTCCGGTGTTCCTATCCGCGCCATCCTGGGTGACCAGCAGTCTGCGATGTTTGGCCAAGGCTGCTTCCGCGCCGGCTCTGCAAAGAATACCTACGGAACCGGATTGTTCCTCCTGCTGAACACGGGCACCACCCCGAAGTTCTCTGAGAATGGCCTGCTGACCACCGTGTGCTTCCAGCGTGAGGGCGAACGTCCTGTCTACGCGTTGGAGGGCTCCGTATCCATGGGCGGTTCCCTAGTGCAGTGGCTGCGCGATAATCTGCAGATTATCCCGAATGCTGCGTCCATCGAGAACCTGGCTCGCGAAGTTAAAGACAACGGCGGCGTCTACATCGTGCCTGCCTTCTCTGGCCTCTTCGCTCCGTACTGGCGCCCGGATGCTCGTGGCGTCATCGTGGGCCTGACCCGCTTTGCCAACCGCAAGCACTTGGCTCGCGCCGTGCTCGAGTCCACTGCATACCAGACTCGCGACGTGGCCGATGCGATGGTGGCAGACTCCGGTGTGGAGATCACCGAGCTGCGCGTGGACGGCGGCATGACCATGAACGAACTTCTGATGCAGTTCCAAGCGGACATGCTCGGCGTGGAAGTACACCGTCCGAAGAATATCGAGACCACCGCGACCGGCGCGGCCTTCGCGGCAGGTTTGGACAATGGCTTCTGGGATGACCTGAGCGTTTTGGGTAGCCAGACAGGAGACATGAAGGTGTTTAAGCCGAAGCGTGAGAAGGAAGAGGTAGAGGCTCTCTACCGCGACTGGAAGCGCGCTATTAAGCGTTCCTTGGACTGGGAAGATAACGAGGACGAGGATCTGGACTTCTAAGTCCTGAAGTAAACTCGCGGGTATGGAGAATTTCCCTGCCCGCGCTCCTCGCCTCATCGCGAGCGATATTGATGGCACCCTGCTGGACCGCAACCACCGTGTCCCGCGTCGCAACCGTGACGCCGTGGCGCGGGCGGTCCAACAGGGTGCCTATTTTGCGCTTTCCACTGGCCGGCCGTTCCGGTGGATAGCGCCCGTGTTGGAGCAGCTTCCCGTCCGCCCGGTGTGTGTGACTTCGAATGGGGCGGTGCTCTATGATTCCGCGGAGGACCGCGTGATGTCCGCCCACGAGCTTTCACCCGCAGCGTTGGCAGAAGTGGTAGATGTGGCCCAGACGGTGTTGGGTACCGTGGGCTTTGGAGCGGAGCGGGCAGGAGGCTCGCTTGGCGACGCCGTCGAGGACCTCTTCGTAGTCGAACGCCACTACTCCGAAAACGCCCTCTTTGAAGGCTTCGGGGTGGTCAGCATGGGCGAGCTTGTGGGGCAGCCTGCCGTGAAATTTCTTATCCGCAATACGGACTACTCCGCTCCGAAGCTGTATGAGCTCATCGCGCCCCATATCGATCCGGAGCTCGCGCACCTGACGTATTCCATGCAGGAAGGGATTCTGGAGGTTGCCGCGCCCAATGTGACCAAGCGCCGCGGGGTGGAATGGTTGGCTGAGCACACCGGCGTCGCGCAGCAGGAGACGATCGCATTTGGGGATATGCCTAACGATATTGAGATGCTGCGCTGGGCTGGCTGCGGTGTGGCCATGGAAAACGCCCACCCAGAGGTTAAGGCGGCCGCGGACGCGGTCACCGTTGCTAACCACCAGGCGGGCGTGGCAAAGGTGCTAGAGCGCTGGTTCTAGTCGGTGAAGATGTCTACCTTTTCCGTTTCGGTGTTGTAGACAATCTCGCCGCCCTGGAATTTCACGCGGATTTCCTTGCCGTTCTTCTCCTCGTTGGACGTAGGCAGGCCGAGCTTGGAGGCATTATCGCCCTCGGACCACTTCTTGGCAATTTCACCGGTGAGCGCCTTGGTACCGGACTCCTTAGAGGAGAGCACCACGCCATTCTGGAAGAGCTGGTAGAGGATCTTGCCGCCATCGGTGGTATCCGGGCCGCCAACTGCCAGGCCCAGTACCGGGCCGAAAGCGTTGAGGACGGAGGTCCAGGACTCCTTGAGGCCTTCGTTATTCGAAACCTGTACGACCTTATTGACAATCTCCGGAATATCGCCGGTGGTCAGGTTGCCCGCCACCTTTTGATCGGTATCAGGCTTCTGCAGGCGGTCGTTGGCGATGAGCACGCCGAAGACTGCGGCAGCGATTCCAGCGAGGGCGGAGATAGTCGAGACCGGTACCTCGACGTCGCCCAGCGAGGACGTGATTTCCTCACCTACCTGCTGCGGGGTCTTGGGGGAATTGGGCTGAGGAGCCTTCTGCCAATTCAGATCCGTACTGTTCTTACCGGACTTAATGGCATCCGCTTTGCGCTTGGTGTTCTTACGGATTTCGTCCCAGTGGCGCATGGTGTACTGACCCGGGCAGGCCGTGTAGTGAAAATCATTATGGCCCGCGAACGCCGGCACGGTGGCCATGGTTCCTGCAGGGAACTTGGAGCCGTTGAATCCGCCAGAGTACAAGCTGGCCTTGCCCATTGGATCGATGCCAGAAATAGCGGCCTTCCAGCCCGCAATCTCGGCCACGGAGTTGAGCATCTCGCGGGAAGGCTCGGTTTCCTCGTAGTTGCCAATCATGGAAATGCCCCAGTTATTGGCATTGAAGCCGCCTACGTGGGCACCCTGTACAGCCTTGTCCAAACCGCCATAGCGGCCCTCATAGATGGTGCCGAACTTATCTACCAGCACGTTGTAGCCGATATCGCACCAGCCCAGGGTCTGTGCATGGTATTCATAAGCACCGCGAACCTGTGCCGCCGCCTGCGCGCGGGTGTAGTTATTGGTACCCGCGGTGTGGTGCAGGGTCATGGCTTTCAAGCCATCGTCGTAGGTCGGCTGCTGGCAGCGCTTGGACTCATCGGCACCCCAGCCGGCGCGGGAGACAACCTTGGGCATACCCGCGGTTTCCGCGGTGGGTTCGATAGCTTCGCCTTCCTGGGCATTGCCGTCGATAAACACGGCGTCGAGATCCGCAACCTGGGTGCGCTCATCGGCCACGGGGGAGATATCGCCGACGTTGTACGCAAGCGGTGCCGGGCGATGTGCATCAGCGCCCTTAGCGGCTTTGTCCAGGAGGGAGTCTTCCTTCTTGTCGAGGTTGGAACCGGTCACGAGGTCAACGTTGGCCATAGAGACCTGCACATCGTTGGTATCGCCCACGAAGATGAGCTCGGTGCCGTTCTTGCCCTCGGAGTAGTTCATCGCATCCATGGGCAGCCACTCGCTCCAAGAGCCATCCTGCTGCTTGGAGCGCACGAAGGAGTTGATATCGCGCTTGCCCTCCCACGTGACGGCAAACATGTTGAAGGTTTCATCGCGGTGGAATTGCTTGACCGCGCGGCGGCCTTCGCCATCGCCCTGCGCGGCTACGGCGGGGTCATCGACGACGATGGATTCGCCGTCGCTGAAGCTAGCGGAGGCGTTTTTGACCTCAATGGGGCCGCCGTTGCCGGAGTCTTGGGTCTTGAGAACTTGCTGTCCGCCGAATGCGGCCGTCACGGCGAGCGCGATGGAGGTGACCGCCGCGATGACGGGGGTGGACCATTTTGACCTGGTGGGTACTAGTCGACGTCGTTGTTGCACTGTTATCTCCCTAGGGTTGTGCAGCTGTAAAAACGGTTGCCAAAAGTTAAGAGTTGATAGTGATGGTACGTTTGTGACTTCTGTGAAATCTGTTGCGACACGCCGATGCGCCGTGTCAGCTGCCGTAGTGCAATAAAGTGGAGGCCATGACTTCTTATGACCTCATCGTTGTTGGCTCTGGATTTTTTGGTCTAACGGTTGCCGAGCGCGCCGCTAGCCAGCTGGATAAGAAGGTGCTCATTGTGGAGCGCCGCAAACACCTCGGCGGCAATGCCTACTCCGAGGCCGAACCCACCACCGGAATCGAGGTGCACAAGTACGGCGCGCACCTCTTCCACACCTCTAATAAGCGCGTGTGGGACTACTGCAATAAGTTCACCGATTTCACCGACTACCAGCACCGCGTCTTTGCCATGCACGATGGCACCGCCTACCAATTCCCGATGGGCCTGGGTCTTATCAACCAGTTCTTCGGCCGCTACTACTCCCCGGATGAGGCCCGCCAGCTCATTAAGGACCAGGCCGGCGAATTCTCCCCGGAAGAGGCGCAAAACCTGGAGGAGAAGGCCATCTCGCTCATCGGCCGCCCGCTATATGAGGCCTTCATCCGTGATTACACCGCAAAGCAGTGGCAGACCGATCCGAAGGAGCTGCCGGCCGCGAATATCACCCGCCTGCCGGTGCGCTATACCTTCAATAACCGCTACTTCAACGACACCTATGAGGGCCTGCCGGTCGACGGCTACGCGGCATGGCTAGAAAACATGGCTGACCACGACAATATTGAGGTCCGCCTGGATACCGATTGGTTCGAGGTGCGCGAAGAGCTGCGCGCCGAGTCCCCAGATGCACCCGTGGTCTACACCGGCCCACTGGATCGCTACTTTGATTTTGCCGAGGGTGAGCTGGGTTGGCGCACCCTCGACTTTGACTTGGAGGTGCTGGATACCGGTGACTTCCAGGGCACCCCGGTGATGAACTACAACGATGCGGACGTGGACTACACCCGCATCCATGAGTTCCGCCACTTCCACCCGGAGCGTAAGGATAAGTATCCGAAGGACAAGACGGTCATCATGAAGGAGTATTCGCGCTTCGCCGATAAAGGCGATGAGCCGTATTACCCGATTAATACTCCGGAAGACCGCACTAAGCTGGAGGCCTATCGCAAGCTCGCCGCCCAGGAGTCGAAGGACAATAGGGTTCTTTTTGGCGGCCGCTTGGGCACCTACCAGTACCTGGATATGCACATGGCTATCGGTTCCGCGCTGTCCATGTTTGATAATAAGCTCGCGCCATTCTGGAACGAGGGCAAGGCTATCGAACAGGAGCGTGGCCACTAAACTTGATCACCTCTACAGGAAGGAGGTGACGGTATGGCTGATCGCCGCATGTGGAAAATGTCGCCGGAGCGGCTGCAAGAGCATCTAAAACTGCGTAGCCGTGCATCGCGCATTCCCGATAAAAAGAAGGAACAGTCCAAGAAGGCCTGCCGGAACTCCCGGCGGGCCTTCCCGCATTTTCGGCGCAGAAAACTATTGGGTTTAACCCAACCGTTTGACTTAACCCACCGTTAACCTGTAAAGTTAACGTCAGGTTAACACGTAGCAAACGGGACAATAATCCGAGAAAGGGGATAACGATGAACCAGTTTGAAACCCTGCGTCAGGATCTGCACGAAAACTACGGTCACGAGTACACCGCCGCAGAAATCGATGCCAAGCTCGATGAGGTTATTGCCAAGCACACCAAGAAGGCAGAGCTCGAAGAATTCGTGCCGCTATTGGTGGAGCGTGAGGTGCGTGAATACTTCGGCGCTCACCGCCTTCATATCCGCTTTGCCGCCGGTACTAATAATGCGCTGGCCCAGGCTGCGGCGGAACTGACCCGCAAGCACGCCGGCGAGGCCCTCTTTGTAGATACCGCCGTTGCCCACCCGGAAAACGAGGCAGAAGGCCACCTCGCCCACGTCATGAACGAGCGCGGTATGGGTGAGGCTCCAAATAAGTACCTTGATGAGGTGCGGACGGTAGCGATGCCGGATTATATCGTGTTCCTAGGCCGTGAGGTCGAACGCGATGAGGCAGGCAAGGACATCAAAATCTGGGATATTCCTGCCGCGGATACCGTGGAGGAGGCGCGCGAATTGGCTGATGACCTCGAAGCCCGCGTACTCTACATGCTCAACAAGCTGGGCATTGACCCGGTAGCCGAACCGGTCAACGCCTAGAAGCGATATGGGTCGGGCAGCTGGGAGGAGACGTTATTATTGGCCACCCAGAAGCCCGCAAACCTATAGGGCATGTAGTGCGTGCCCATGCCGGGGCGCCATTCCGGCGTACCCAGGAGTGGGGGAGTTTTGCGGTCGCGCTGCGGATATAGCCTTTCTGGCAGCGCGCCCACCATGGGGTGGTAGTCCTCGAGGACGCGAGCGAAGGCGGAGTCGAAGTCTTCTCGCGACAGATCCTGGGACAGGTCATTAATGCGCTGCGTTATCTGGCGCAAGCTGGCGTTGTCGGGCTGGCGAGAGAGGGCCGCTTGGGCGTCGCCAAGCAGCCATTGCACCTCGCCCGCGCGCACTGCAGTATCGCCGGCGCAGAAATTTTCCAAGGAATCTATCTGTGCTGCGGCCGTATTGATCTGCTTGAGCGCTTTGTATGCCTCCTTGATGGAGGCAGCGTGCAGGGAATAGTCCTGGATGTTTTCCAGCGCCTTCAGTGTTGGCCGCGCATCGGTGTACTGATTGACCAGAGAGCGCCACTGCACCTTCAGGTAATCGCCCGCCAAGGGGGAATGCAGGGCGTCAATCCGTGCCTCCGTGCGCTTGATGAGTTCCTCAGCCCCGTCGCGAGCGCCCTTAATATAATCGAAGCGCTTGCGCACTCGGGCGCGGCGGATGAACAAGTAGGTAATGAGGCCGACCGCGCCCAGAACCACGAGCACCATAGTGGCTGCGATGAACACGGACCACGTGGGCACATCCTGCGTATATTGTCGGCGCACGGTGGTATCCGCGGCGGCGCGCGTCGCCAGGATCATGCCGACGGTATAGTCATCGTCCGCCAGCGCCGGCCGCATCTGGTCCAAGATGCCGTCCACGCGGCCCTCGTCATAAATCTTGATGTCCTGGCACACCTCTGTGCCGCAGTGCACAGCCATACTATTGGGCTCAAAACCTACCGCGATGACGAGCACATTTTCTGTAACCCACTTCCGTTGATGAAATGTGGATGCTCGCGGACCAAGTCATGGAACAGAGTCCGGGAAAATTCCTCGCCCGAGTTCGGATACGTAGCGTAGACGACCTCGTGCACGGAATCCGGCAAATGCATGGACTGTGCTTGCGATTTGATGGCGTCTTCGTCCGAATTGCTGAGGATTTGGGCGTGGTCCAGAAACTCCACCGCGGGCTTTTCCTCTGCGATAGCGGCGGGCGCGCTGGCTACAGCGAGAAGACCTACTGCTGCCGCGCAAGGAACCCATCTCATGATGTTCCATCATACGGGCTCCGCGTGTAAACCGTAGTACTTATGCAAAAGCAACTACGCTAAATCGCTGACTACTGTTTATACCGTTTGGAGAATCGAAGCTATCGTGACTGCCAACAACACTCAGGCCCATGAGCCCCTGCAGCGCATCCTGCTGCCTAAGCGCGGCGAACCCTTTGATGTGCGGATGCTCTACCTCATCGAGGCCGAGCAAAACCGCGAACGCCTCAGCTGGTTTAACCGCACCTCCGTCACCATTCCGGCCGGCGAGGAAGCATCTTTTGAAACCTACTTCAACGCCTTCCCAGCTTCCTACTGGCGCCGCTGGTCCCAGTTGCGCTCCGTGATCCTCAGCCTGGACATTGAGGGTCAAGCAAATATTTCCCTCTACCGCTCCAAGCAGGATGGCCAGCGCATTTCCGTGGCCAACCACCTGGTAGGCACCGGCCACCACGAGTTTGAGCTGCCGCTCAAGAACTTCGAGGACGGCGGCTGGCTGTGGTTCGATATCACCGCCGAGCAGGAAACCACGCTTGCCGACGCCGCCTGGTGCTCCCCCCACGCCCCCGGCCCGCAGGTGCTGCCGGACGGCACCGAGCAGCCGGCCCAAGACAAGCGCGTGGCGGTAGGCATTCCCACTTTCAACCGCCCGACCGATGCCGTAGCAGCCCTTAAGGCATTGGCCGAGGACCCAGTAGTCGATGAAATCATCGACTTCGTCCTCATGCCGGACCAAGGCAACCAGCACCCTGCTGATGAGCCAGGCTATGACGAGGCAGTCGCTCACTTTGGCGAGCGCTTCCGCGAGTTCCGCCAGGGCAACCTGGGCGGCTCCGGTGGCTACTCCCGCATTATGTACGAGGCGCTGGAAAATACCGATTCGCCCTTCATCCTTTATATGGACGATGACATCGCCATCGAACCGGATTCCGTGCTGCGCGCGGTGCAAGCGGCCCGTTACGCTGCCAAGCCGATTATCGTCGGTGGCCAAATGCTTAACCTGCAGGAGCGCTCCCAGCTGCGCACTACCGGCGAGCGCGTCAACCGTGCCGATTTCATGTGGGGTGCGGCACCGCACGCCGTCTACGACCACGACTTTGCCAAGTACCCGCTGCGCGCCATCGGTACCCGCGAAACTCACCTAGATCCCAAGAAGTACGATTCCCGCGCGCTGCACCGCCGCGTTGACGTGGAGTACAACGGCTGGTGGATGTGCCTCTTCCCGCGCATTGTGGCAGAAACCAACGGCCAGCCGCTGCCGCTCTTTATCAAGTGGGACGATACCGAGTATTCCCTGCGCGCGGCGCGCAATGGCTTCCCCACGGTGACCTGGCCAGGTGCCGCCATCTGGCACATGGCTTGGGCCGATAAGGATGATGCCATTGACTGGCAGGCCTATTTCCACTTGCGCAACCGCCTCATCGTTGCCGCGATGTACCACGAGGGACCGGCCAAGGGCATTACCAAGTCCATCTTCAAGTCCACCCTCAAGCACACCATGTGCATGGAATACTCCACCATGGCCATCCAGATTGAAGCTATGCGCGACTTCCTAGCGGGGCCGGACCATCTCTTTGACATCCTGGAGTCCTCGCTGCCGCGCATCGCGGAAATCCGCAAGAACTATTCCGATGCTGTTATTTTGGAATCCGCAGATGAGCTGCCCTCTCCCACCGGCGCGCCGGGTGTGCCTACGCGCAATATCGGCGGCCGCCTAGCCAAGATTAAGAAGATCCCGTGGGCCATCAAGGGCCTCAAGCACCTCGTGAGCAAGGAAGACGCTGCGCACCACGAGGCGCCTCAGCTTAACCTCACTCCGGACGAGGCCCGGTGGTTTACCCTTTCCCGCGTGGACTCTGCCACCGTCTCTACCGCAGGTGGCACCGGTGTGGCCTTCCGTAAGCGCGACCGCGACTTGGCCAAAGACCTCGTATCGCAGACCCGCGAGCTACTGAAGGAGATCGAGGAAAACTTCGATGACCTGCGCGCTGAATACCGTGCGGCGCAGCCGGAGCTGACCTCGCGCGAGTCCTGGAAGAAGGTCTTTGATGCCCAATAAACTTTCCGTAGCAGAATCGCGCGTCCTCGAATCCATCCAGGGTGCGGCCTTTGACGTGCCCGGCGTGCTTCCTACCGCCCGCGGGCTCAGCCACTGGGGCGAGCATGCCCTGGGCTGGATGGGCAGCGCTGCGGTAGGGGCGGGCGTCGACAAGCGCCGCCGCGAGGGCTGGATCCGGGTGGGCGCTGCTGCTTTTCTCGCGCACGCCGCTAGCGTGGTGCTCAAGCGCATCGTGCGCCGCAAGCGCCCCGATTATCCGTACGTGCGCGTGGGGGTAAAGACTCCCTCCAAGCTATCTTTTCCCAGTTCGCACGCGACCTCGACTACTGCATTCCTGGTGGCGGCGAGCCGCCTTAACGGCTGCAATGCGCCGCTTCTCGGCGTGCCAGTCATGATGGCATCGCGTATGGTCCTCGGAGTGCACTACCCAACAGATACGGCAGTGGGTGCGGCCATCGGCGCTGCTACCGCAGAGGTCGTGATGAAAGGAATGAAGCATGAGTGATGATGGAAACCAGCACTTTTTCCATTCGGAACCGCACACCTCTGGCGTAGATACCGGCCGCAAGCGCAAGCCGCCGAAGAATCTTGTCGATGGCATGATTAAGGCCCTGCGTCCCAAGCAGTGGGTCAAAAACGTCCTCGTGCTGGCGGCCCCCGCCGCGGCCGGCGCCGATGCCCTATTTCACGGCCGCGTGCTTGTCGATGTCCTCTTGGCCTTCGTCGTCTTCTGCCTCGGCGCTTCCTCCATCTACCTGATCAATGATGCGAAGGACTGGCGCGAGGATCAGGAGCATCCGACCAAACGCTTCCGCCCGATTGCCTCCGGCGTGCTGCCCATCAAGCTCGCCTATGTCATGGCCGTGGTGCTCATCTGCTTGTCCATCGGGCTATCCTTCCTTGCTACCGCTGGCCCGCAGCTGGCAATTGTGATGGCGATTTATATCGCGTTGCAATTGGGCTATTGCTTCGGTTGGAAGCACATGCCGGTGATTGATATCGCCCTGGTTTCCTCCGGCTTCATGCTGCGCACCATGGCCGGTGGCGTGGCTGCAGGCATCGAGCTTTCGCAGTGGTTCCTGCTGGTGGCGGCCTTTGGCTCGCTATTTATGGCCTCAGGCAAGCGCTACTCGGAGATCCTTCTTGTGGAGCAAACCGGCGCGAAAATCCGCAAGTCCCTGGAAGGTTATACGCCTACCTACCTGCGCTTCGTGTGGACGCTAGCCGCCACCGCGGTGGTTATCTGCTACACCCTCTGGGGCTTCGAGCTTGCTAACGATGCCCAGACCGGTGGCGTGTGGTACCAAGTCTCCATGGTGCCGTTTACCATCGCCATCTTGCGCTATGCGGCCGATGTGGACCGCGGCCAGGGTGGCGCTCCGGATGAGATTGCACTGGAGGACCGCACTTTGCAGGTTCTCGCTTTGGCTTGGCTCGCTTGCATCGCCATGGCGGTGTATATCATGCCGTTGTTCTAGACACAGCTGAATCGATATAGAAATTTTCCGCGGGGCTGATAAACTTTCTTCCCGTGCTTAACACCGACCACAAGAGTATCGCCCGCTGGAGTACCCCGGCGGTCATTCTTGTGATCGGTGTTTTATCTTTGTGGGGCGGTTTTGCGCGCCGCTGGATTTCCGATGACGGACTCATTGTCCTGCGCACCGTGCGCAACCTCGAAGCCGGAAATGGGCCCGTGTTCAATATGGGCGAACGCGTAGAGGCCAATACCTCCACGCTGTGGCAGTACCTCATTTTCTTGGTGCGCTGGGTGACCCACGCAAACCTAGAAGGCATCGCCATTTACTTGGGGCTCATTCTGGCGGTCGCGGCAATGGTAGTCGGTACGGGCGCTGCGGCAAGCATGCGCACTGGCGCCGTTCTTCCGGCCGGCGCGCTAGTGTATCTGGCCCTGCCGCCGGCCCGAGACTTTTTTACCTCTGGCCTGGAATGGGGCTTGTGCATCTTCTATCTCGCTATGCTGTGGCGGCTTTTGCTGCGTTGGACGCGCCCGCGCCGCCACTCTGGGAGCAATAGCGATGCCTATTGGCTCGCCTTCTGGGCCGGATTGTCCTGGCTGGTGCGCCCAGAGCTCGCTTTATACGGCGGTCTGGTGGGAATCGTGCTTCTTGTATCCCACCGCTCGTGGAAGATTCTTGCCGCCGCGGTGCCGCTGCCGTTGGCCTATGAGATTTTCCGCATGGGCTACTACGGTCTACTAACCCCGCACACGGCCGTAGCTAAGTCTGCGGCTGGGGCCGAATGGGGCAAGGGGTTTACCTACCTGGCGGATTTTGTCGGCCCATACTGGCTCTTCCTGCCGCTTATCGTGCTCGCCGTGGCAGGTCTATGGAAGGCAAATCTGCGCCCCACCGCGGTGCGTTCTACTGCCACCGCTATTTATCTCTTTGAAGGCACTGCGCTCATTCACACGCTCTACGTGCTGCGCGTGGGCGGAGATTTCATGCATGGTCGCATGCTTTTGCTCCCACTTTTTGCGGCACTGCTTCCCATTTTTGTGGTCAGCGTTCGAGTATGGATAGCCTCCGTGTTCTGTGCGGTATGGGCGCTAGTTATCGTTCTGCGCGGACATCCGGTGGACCGCAGCATCTACGAGGGCGAGATCTCCATCGTGGATGAGCGCGATTTCTGGACCAACGCGACCCAGCGTGAGAATCCTCCCAGGCGAGCCGAAGAATTCCTCGGCGCCAAGTTTATGGAGGACTACCACGAGGGTATCGACGAGCTGGAGGCTGGCGACGCCATGACCTTCCGCTATATCAAGGGGGAAGATAGGTTCTCGTGGACGGCGGCCCCCGCAGATCCCTCGCGCACCGACCCACCCACCGTTTACCTGCTCAATTTGGGCCTTTCTTCCATGAATGCACCGCTGGATATTCGCGTGCTGGACAATATTGGACTCAGCAATCCTTTGGCGGCGCGCCAGCCACGCATCGAGGGTGGGCGCATTGGGCACGACAAGAGCTTGGACATGTCATGGCAGGTGGCAGACTCTGCCGTCGATATTGACGAGGTTCCGGCGTGGATTGATAAGTACGAGGCTGCCAAGGCTCGCGCCGCTCTTGCCGACGCCGATTTTCAGAAACTCTTCGCTACCTACAGGGATCCTTTAACTTGGGACCGTTTCTGGAAAAATATTAAATTCTCCCTGACAGACGGGCGGACTCTAGCCTTCTCCTCGGATCCCTCGGATTACCTGCACTAATTCCTTCAAATGCAGACTTTAGGGCCAACCTAAGTTACACTAACCTGTGACATTGTTATCGATCCGTGACGTTAACGATATACAGGGTTCGGACGATAGAGCTTAGTGACAATCACCGAGTAGTTTGGAGGAGAAAGATGACTGCTTCCATCAAGGGTCGCGTCCTTTCAGTCATCATGGCAGTTGCCGTAGCTTTGGGCTTGGCCGTCGTGGCGGGCTCCCAGCCGGCCGAGGCAGCCAACCGCGACTGGCTGCGCCGTGACGCCACTGGTACGTGTGAGTGGGACAAGGTTGCCTGGTGGGTCCAGCGCTGTGACGTTTGGTCCCAGGCCATGGGCCGCACCATCCCGGTACAGATTCAGCCCGCAAAGCGCGGCGGCAATGCTGCCCTCTATTTGCTTGATGGTCTCCGTGCCACCGATCGCACCAACGCGTGGGTAAACGACGTCAATGCTGCAAGGACCTACGAGCCGCACAACATTACCTTGGCTATGCCGGTTGGCGGTGCCGCTTCCTTCTATGCTGATTGGCAGGGGCCTGCGACCTACGATCTATCAAACCCCGTTAATTATAAATGGGAGACGTTTCTGACCAGCGAACTCCCAGGCTATCTGGAGCGAAACTTCGGCGTTGCACGTAACAATAACTCTATTGCGGGTTTGTCGATGGGCGCTGGTGCCGCGCTAACCCTGGCAGCGAAGCACCCGAATCAATTCCGGCAAGCGCTGTCTTTTTCCGGTTTCTTGACTACCACTGTTCCGGGGGCACAGACGTTCATGCGTCTGGCTATGTTGGATGCTGGTGGCTTCAATATCAATGCAATGTACGGATCGCTGTTTAATCCGAAGCGTTTCCAAAACGATCCGCTGTTGCTGATCCCTCAATTGCGTAACACTAATCTATATATTTCTTCGGCCTCTGGTATTCCTGGTCCTGGGGACAGCCATTATCTGCCAGAGCATCAAGCCGCTGGGGCAGCCTTAGAGGTCGGGTCTAACGTGACTACTCACGTGTGGGAAGGTGCTGCGCGGCTGCAAGGTCTAAATCCGACTGTAAGCTACCCAGCCCAAGGCCTGCACAACTGGGAACAATTTGGTTATCAGCTTAATCGCTCTAAACCTCAAGTTCTGAACGTGATGAACGCGTGGTAGCGCAGTAGTTCATTTACTAGAGTTGGTTGTTTGAACAGTGTCCTTATAACTAAAGGCCGACAGCTAGAGTTGAAGATCGCAGTACAATCATGGTCTCGCTATATTGAATTGGTATGAATCTGAATGGCCCTACGGGGGTCGTCTCTTGCCACATCTGATTGAGTGGACACGGGTGTGGTTCTACGCGACTAGTCCGATTTTATTTGCGGTCATAGCCATCAAATTGATGGAGCAGTAATAGCACCACGAGTTCCGCCGTTTCGCCTTGTAGCGTGCGTACCAGATAAAAATTTCCTGTGGGATACGAGATGTTTTGAGGAGAACTTGGCTTAAGGGTCAAAATGTGTGTCTGGCTCGGCGTGTCGCTGGGATTGGATTTGGCCTTTTTGGATGCCGATTGAGTGGGTGTACTCGGTGTCGATACCGTTGTCGTAGAGGGCTGGTCGTCCTGTTTCGTGGTCGGCTTGGTTCTCGGTGTGGGTCAGGATGGATACTTTGGCGAGTTGGTCCTGGCCCCAGTGGGACTGCTTGGCGATGCGTAGTGGCTCGTCGGGCAGTTCTGCTTTTAGATAGAGCCACCACTCGAGCATTCGGCGTTGGCGTTCTCCGCGTCGTCCGCGGTTTGTTCTCGCTAGTAATTTCAACTGGGGGTTGATTCCGCCTTCGAGACTATTGGTGGTGGCTTATATTCGTGAGTATCAACGACTCCTTCAGGCGGGGTGAGGTAGACAAGCAGCAGGTCGCTACGCCAGGCTGTTGTAGGCCTTGCGCACGTTTGCATGGGCCAACGTATGCGTTCAATGGATTGTTTGGGGTCTTTGACGAGGGTCTTTTCCTCTAACCAGGTGCGGTAGACCGAGGCGAATCCATTCAGTTGTGCGCCCCATTGGCTGGCTTGGTCGATAGTGGTAATGCGTGTGAGTCTGGGTGCCAGTTGGTAGATGGGGCGCCCAGCATCAGTACGTGGACGTAAGGTGGTATAGCGGCGTACCACACGCTGAGCATGCACCAGGCAGCGTTGGATGACAGTGGTAGGCCAGCACTGTTTGATGGCGCTAGCAGCTCCTTGCTCGCCGTCAATGACGGCGATTGAAGGCGCTGATATTCGTTCCAATAACTGTGTGTAGGCATGGGTGGTTTCGCGCTTGCACCAGTGGCAGGCAATGACGTGGTCTAGGGTGCCGGCCACGATTAAACATCTGTTGGCGGTGTAGGTGCCGTCGATAAAGACTTGGTCATAGATCCGCCCGGTATGACCGACGATGAGGTCGAGAACATCTACAAGCCAGCACCAGCTAAAGCGTCGTTTCGTTGTTGAAGCACTGACACCATTTTGTGTAGCCAAAGCTTCCAGTGAAGTTGTGGAGATGCAATGTTCGATGAACTGGCTCAATGCGGCAGCTTTGGTGACATCTGGTCGGCTTTTATTGACTGAAACTCCGCAGGCCTTACACCGCCTTCGGGTAGTTCCTTTGCATTTGGTATCGCCGCCGCAGTGGCAACGTGGTCGATCCTTTGGCATTGGGCCACCAGACCACCGCCTACTACCACGGGTTGGCTACCACATCGTGGATTTCGCATCTGAAGCTCAGATATACGCCCGCGAAGCATATATCCTGCGAAACCCTACAGGTCAGAATCTAAAAATACTGATCTTAGGCATGCATTGTGACCCTCAACCCCCGTTTTATTCGAACAGCGTAAAGAGAGCGTCAAGGGAATTTTGGTATCAGTGGTAAAGCGCACTAGCAGTCAGTTAGCGCGTGTAGGTGCCATTCCGGTGCATTGAACGAAAAGCGGCCCTACTAAGGAGCAGTGCACCGCCAAAGCGATATTCCAATGTGTCAACTCGAATGCATGCTTACAAACTAGACACGCCTTCTGCTCAAAAGACGGAGGAATGTCCGAACGCTGGTCAAGCATTTATGGTTTGCATGTAGTGGAATCCGCGCAAATATAGTGCTCTAGTGCGAGGAGATTTAGCAAGTAATGGGGACACATTGGATACAGCGCAGAAAGGGATTTCTAAAAAAGTTACAAGCTATACAGAATATCCCTGAGGAACTTTGAGATGACGTGTAACAATTTAACGAAAGCTGAAGAACTATAAATAGTGCCACTGTGGTACTTTCAAGGATTAGCCAGTCAATTTTAACCTTGAGAAGAGGACCAATGAAGATACGAAAAATTTGCGGTGTAATAGTCGCGCTCGCCATCGGGGTATCAGGGGTGCCAATTGCACAGGCAGCCCCTTCTTTACCATCGTTACCTCAACAAGCGCCGACGCTTCCCCCGTTGCCGCAAATGCCACCGCTTCCCCCGTTGCCGCAAATGCCACCGCTTCCAGCGGCACCAAAAAACCTCCAACCAAAGCCTCAAGTGAACCAAAACGTTCGGGAAACCTATCTGAGCTTTGGCGACTCCGTAGCGGCCAACCCTACAGCACTAGACGTGGCGGTATACAAGACTAAAAAGAACGTCCCGAATCTTGAGTGGCCAACCATTCGCAATGGCTCCTGCGCACAGGATCCTAACAACTTTGCAGTTCAGGCTGCGAAGCGTACTGGCCTGCGCCTAGAGGACTATTCTTGTCCGGGAGCGACTGCATACGTCGAACCGCACGGAAATGATGCAATCCCACATGACACAGTTCGTCAGCAGGTTGAGCGAGCAATAGCGGATCGTAAGCTCGATGCGAATACGCGGCTGGTGACTATCAGTGCTGGAGTTAACGACACTTACCAGCCAAATAACTTGCCATCAATGACTACACAGCCCCAACGAATGGCTCGTTACGATGCGGCAATGACAGGTGCTATTAACCGTGTGAAAAGCGTCGCCCCCAACGCAAAAGTAATTCTTCTGGGAATCCCAGATGAAACAGATGGGCACAATCATACGTGTGGCTCCAATCTTCTAGGGGTTACCAGTCACTGGTATTTCCCACTTGTGGCCTATTACCAAGATGAAGTGCGAGAACAGCAACGATTGGCCGCTCTGCATACGGGAAGTGAGTTTCTGGATATGGTCGCCGAGATTTCCGTTCAAAGTGGCAAGAATGGGTGCTCTAATGATCCTGGACGTTATGGTGCCTCGATCTTTGACGATTCACCGCATAAGTTGGCCGGGCATCTCACTGATGCCGGGCACGGATATTATGGTAGGCGTATTGCCGAAACTTATCGCTAAGGCATCCAAATGGGTCAACAGGCAGGTGATGGAAATAGCCACTAATTCCTGTCTATGACTTTTACTAGAAGAGACGGCAATTTCGTCATTGACACAGAAAGAACGACGATATGACTCCTGAGTTTGTATTCACACTGGTCCAGAACTATCCGCTCACGACGCCGCTGGTTCATCTAACCGGTACATTGCGTTTAGACAATTTCTTGGACAGAACCTTGAATGCATGGCCGAGCATTCAACAAGTATTTCAATTATTTTAGAAGTACGCCTTCAAGAGCCATTTAACGTAGCTGTACAAATTCCTATCTGTAAGTCCAACAAGGACTTCAATCCGAGACGTATTACTGCGATGTGAATTCAAAGAAGGAGCTAATCTAGATGACTGGCACTATCACCAACGCCTCGAAAAATGACAATAACTCAACTTGTTTGGCGGAATTGCCAGGACCCAAGGTTTACCCGTTTGTCGGAACTGCATATTCGGTTGACCCTAATAACATTGTACAATCCGCAACTAAGCTTGCTAAAGAACATGGGCGATTTTATCGACAGGTAATCCCTGGGACAGAGCCTTTCTATGTAGTGAGCTCCTTCGCACTGGTGGATGAACTATCGGATGAATCCCGATTCCATAAATTAGTCCACCCTGCTCTGCAAGTAGTGCGTAATTTTGCGGGGAATGGACTGTTTACTTCTGAATATGATGATCCGGAGTGGGGCAAAGCCCACCGTATTCTCATGCCGGCGTTCAACCCGTTAGCGTTGCGGAGTATGTATGGTCAAATGACGGACATTGCGGACCAGTTAATGCTTAAGTGGTCCAGAAATTCTTCAGGAGCGGCAGTTGACGTTGCTAATGATTTCACTCGTTTGACTCTCGATACGATCGCGCTATGCTCGTTCAGCTATCGGTTTAACTCGTTTTACACCGAAGGTTTCCACCCGTTTGTCAATGCAATGGCAAGAGGCCTACATCATGCAGGCCGAAAGGCTCACGCACTTGAAATTCAAAAAAAGCTTGACTTTATTGGTCAACACCGATTCCAGGGGGACATTAAAACCATGGAAAATACGGTGGATGAGTTGATTTCAGAGCGGCGTCGGAATCCCAGCGCTGAGGGTGATGAAGATGTTCTCGACGTGATGATGAATGCTGAAGATCCTTCGACTGGTGAAAAGCTAAGCGATGAGAACCTCCGTTATCAGCTCATTACTTTTCTGATTGCAGGCCACGAGACTACCTCAGGACTTCTAAGTTTTGTGGTGTATGAGTTAATCAAGAATCCGGAAGTCCTTCAGAAAGCTCGAAAATTAACAGACAAGGTTTTGAATGGTCGCTTTCCTAAGTATGAAGATCTTAAGAATCTGGGATACATAGACCAGATCTTACGTGAAGGCTTGCGACTATACCCGACGGCACCAGCATATGCTGTGACACCTTATGAAACCACCACAATCGGCGAAAATGGAGGAACGGCTGGCGACCCTGTAACTGTTAATCCAGGCGACACTCTTCTTGTCCTTTTGGGACACATGCATCGTGATCCGGCTGTGTGGGATAGTCCTGAGGAATTTAGACCGGAGAGGTTTGAATTTGAGAGTGCAAAGAAAATTCCGCACAACGCCTGGAAGCCGTTTGGCAACGGCGAGCGATCCTGCTTAGGCCGTGCATTCGCCATGCAGGAAGCGACAATGGTTCTTGCTTTAATTATCCAACACTTCGATCTTGAATTCGCTGATCCTTCATACGAACTTACCATGTTGGATGGACTCACTTCGAAACCGAAAGATCTATTGATCAACATCGCTCCGCGAGAAAAGTTCCCGTACCGGGGTCGAGGCGGGGAGTCTGAGACCGAAGCAGGTGGGTCGATTTCCGGCGAGGAAAAGTTTGACAAGGTTGCGGTTGCCGAGCCAAACGGGCATAAGCTGCGGCTATTCGTCGGATCCAATGCTGGGACTTCTCGGAATCATGCGAAAAAACTGGAAGCGTTCGCTAATTCGCAAGGTTTTGAAACGGAGGTGGCTGACCTCGATGATGCAGTTGATGACCTGCACTCTGGAGACGTAGTAATAATTGCTACCAGCTCTTATGAGGGATTGCCGCCGGAGAATGCGAAGTCTTTTTTCAAGTGGCTGACCACTGGGGACTGTCCTGACTTAGGTGAAGTAAGCTTTGCCGTAATTGGTAGTGGTAATTCCGAATGGGCGGAAACGTTCCAACGCGTGCCGTCAGTCATCGATCAGGCTATGGAAGCGGCGGGGGCTAACCGGCTCGTCGATAGGGGAGCTGTAGATGTTCGCGGAGACTACCTCTCGGATTTCGCGGACTGGGAAAAGCAGCTTTGGCAGGCTATTGGAGATCATCTTTCGGTAGAAATTGACAGCCAAGACGAAGCGAATTCTGTTCAGATCCAGTACATGAGCGAAGGTCGAGCAGATGCCTTGTCGACCGATTCGGAGAGCGAATTTTTTGAGGCCGTAGTTCAAAGAGTTGTCAGGCTTTCAACCGCCGCAGATGGACCGATCAATGATAAGTACCGGGTGGATATAGAGCTACCTCAAGAAGTTAAGTATTCTACAGGTGACTATCTTGAAGTACTACCGCGAAATCCAGAGGTTTCAGTAAATCGAGTTTTGGATCGATTTAGACTGTCAAGCGAGGCCCGCATAAAGCTGAACGGCAAATCTACGATTCTTCCAGTCGGCCAAGTGATGACTCTTACTGAACTACTTACTAACTACGTTGAGCTTGCAACTCCAGTTAGTAAACAGCACATCGGCATCCTACAACGCAACTGTGTGTGCCCCCCGGAAAAGAAGGAATTGGAAATGCTCCTTGAACCGGCCACTTATGCTCAGTTGTTGAAGAATAGGACCTCATTGATAGACCTCCTCGAGAAGTATTCATCAATTGATTTGAGCTTTGAAGAGTATTTGTCCCTCCTCGAGCCAATGAAGCCCCGCCGCTACTCTATTTCCTCCTCCTCGTTGGCATCTACTAATCGGGTGTCCCTTACCTTCTCTAGGCTAGAGTCTCCAGCTTGGTCTGGAAGTGGAGTTTTTTCCGGTGTTGCCTCCAACTATCTAGCTGGACTAAAACCAGGGGCAAAGGTTTGCGTTTCCGTTGTTGGTGGAAACCCCCACTTCCGCGCCGATGACGTGGACAAACCAGTGGTGATGATCGGTGCGGGTACAGGGATCGCACCTTTGAGGGCGTTCATCGAGGAACGCGCGATTGAATCACGGAATAGTACGCGTGCTGTGGAACCTGTACTACTCTTTTTCGGATGCCACGGACCAGATTCGGATTACTTGTATCGTGAAGAATTGGAAGTCTGGGAGAAAGACGGTCTAGTCGACGTTAGGACAGCCTTTTCTAGGCATCCAGAAATGAATTCTTCCCAAAATGAAGTGAAGTACGTTCAAGACAAAGTATACGAGAATCGTCAGGAGGTAATGGACTATATTTCCAGGGGCGCGAGGGTCCTAGTTTGCGGAGATGCGACCAAGGTTGCGCCCTCGGTGCGTGAAGTCATGCGAACGATTGTTGGGGAACATCTCAACCTAGATGAAAGCGCTGCCGCCGCTGCAGTTGGAAAGATGGAACGAGAATCGTTTACCTATGTCACTGATGCATTTTCATAAAATTGCAACTAAGTAATTTAAGCCGTGAAAGGAAAACAATGTCAAAATACACACTGCAACCTAACACTCAGCATGGTGTTCCTAGGAAGGAAGTTGTTCGTCAGTTCCTTTACTTTCTTAACGTCATTCGGAAAAACAACATCTTTGAGTTCGGTTCGGCGCGGGAGGTAAGGTCCGACTTTGAGACTATTCGAAGGTTTGGGACGTTGGAAAGTGGCGCATTGGCGAATACAGCACGCCGTCACCCTGAACGTCTGGGCCTAGTTGATGACGACGGCGAGCTAACGTTTGGTGAGTGCTTCGAGCAAGTGACTCGACTAGCAACCGGACTTCTCAAAAACGGTGTGGAGGACGGAAGCAATGTAGCCGTCATGGCACTAAACGGGCGTGCTGCAATATTTCCGCTTTGCGCACGTCAGATGGCTGGCTACCATATTTTCATGATTAACGCCAATAGCTCTGGCCCCCAGATCGAGCGCGTGCTTGAGTTCCATGAAGTTAAAACCCTCATCGTGGACCAATGTTTCTACGAAGGGCTTACGGAGACTACTAAGAAGACGTGTCAGATCATTATTGGTCACGTGGAGGATAGCTCCTCCCTCCCTGAGGGTGTCCTTACTATGGAGGGAGTCATAGAAGCCGGCAGTCCTAATTTGAACCTCCTGCCCAAAAAGCCTACGAAGTCTCAGCATGTCGTGATGACCTCGGGTACCACAGGAATGCCGAAGGGAGTTGTACGCCGCCAGCTTAAGTCGCCTCAGGGTATTGGACCGATTTTGGGCGCTATCCCATGGCGCCGAGATATGTCTGTCCTTCTTACAGGCGTACTATTTCACTTCTACGGCTGGGGTAATATGCTGTTGTGCTTATTTACCGGTTCGACGATCATTACTCAACGCAATTTCGATTCAGCGAAAGCACTTGAACAAGTGGAACGGTATGGTGTGGATGCGTGGATCAGCTCCGCCTCTCGGCTTCGCGGGATGATAGGTTATTTGGATAAGAACGGTATTGACCGCGTGCCTGGCCTTGAGTTTGTAACGTCCTCAGGTAGCCTCCTCACCCCTTACGAGGTGCAAAAAGTAAATCAAAAGTTCGGCCCCATTTTCCACAATTGCTACGGTTCCACTGAAACTTCTGGTCTTGCGATTTCGGCAGCCGAAGACTTGGCGGCAGACCCAACGTTGACTGGTACTATTCACCCAGGCTCAATGATTGAGATACGAAACGATGACGGTCAAGTGGTTCCCGACGGCGAAGTAGGGGAGATTTTCGCCGGTGCCTACGACATGTTTGCCGGATATACCGATCCATCAATTGATATTAAAACTCAAAATGGGCTACTGCGTATGGGTGATCGCGGCTATAAGAAGGGAAATAAGCTATACGTGGGCGGGCGTGCGGACGACCTAGTAATTACGCAGTATGGTGAGAAGATTTTCCCTTCTGAGCTAGAGGACTTACTGATCCGAGACAGTCGTGTCGCAGAGGTACATGTACACGGCGTTCAAGATCCTGACTTTGGCCAGGCTCTCCGTGCCTACATCATTCGGGAAGACGGCGTGAATTCGGAGGAGCTTACAGAAGATGAAGTTCGCCGGCTAGTCCGCGAGGGCTTGTCCGACGCGCACACTCCTCGCGACGTGTTTTTCGTTACTGATCTTCCTCGCAACCCAATGGGTAAGGTTATACGCCCTGAGCTTCCTGGCAAGTCGACAGCCTAGAGAGTTCAATTCGTCTGTGTAGGATGAGATTTTTCTAAGCCTATTCTCCCCTCTGCTTGCCTTCTGATATGAACTGGTCCCCAAAAGTTGGGCTGGTTTAATTCTAGGTGGTTAGACGTTCAAGGGCTTGATTCCGATAGTGCATCGGGGTCAGGCCCTTTAGTCGTTGTTGGATGGGTTCGGTTTTGTACCACTGGATGTAATCTTCGATAGCATGGGTGAGTTCCTCGACGTTGCTAAAATCTTCTCCGTGGTACATCTCGGTTTTAAGTGTCCGAAAGGTTGACCATTACTGCGTTGTCGTCACAGTTGGCTTTACGCGACACTGACTGAACACCGCCGTTGTCGTGAATCAAAGTACGCCAGGTCGACTGCTGGTATTGGAAGCCTTGGTATAGGTGTGCATCACCCACCCAGGCTTCGGCGCACAAGCCGCAATCGCTTTTGTCAATGAATTTGGCGATAAACTCTATCGACGGTGATGGCGACACGGTGTGAGCGACAATACAGCGGTCGAAGAGATCCATTACCGGTGACAAATACACTTTGCGGCCTGCAACCCTAAACTCGGCAACCTCACGCTTTGAAGGCCTTTCACAAGACATAGCTTGCCATGGAGCAAGACTCGACCAAACAAAACAAGGACTGGATCAACGCGAACACCAACATGTTGAGCTGCAGCCTAGTAACCATAACTCGGGCCGCCAATTCTCCCGCTGCGCCACTGACAACGAACTACGTGCGCGAATACAACTGCTCCCCACTAGAGTAGGTAATTGATTTCTCAGGCGAAGTAATGGGGAGCAGTACAATACGGAAAGGCTGGGGGCTTCAGTTGGGAATACTTCTGAATGCCCGGGTGGTGGAAAATTATATAGTGGGGTCACTCTACAACCAGCTAAAACTACGAGCAATCTAGCAAGTTGCTCAAATTTTTCGAGATGCCGCCAAGATTAACCAGAGCGACTAAACTACACTTCTTCAACATAACTGAGTGGGGACCGTTGCTTGACGAGGGATTCGGTGGATTTCTCTTTCGACTGCTATCCACTGGTTGTTAAATTGAACAATTCATTGCTTAAAGGGGTATTTTTGACCCCGTACTCATATCACTATATGAGAAAGCCTGGAATGCTTGGGGCTAAGCATCAATCAACGCCGATGCAAGCTGCTACTCTGAAGAGCCCTGAAATGCCCGCATCCCCAAACGTTCTATCTTCTTTGCTTTGTGACGAAGAAGGCTGCCGATTTTGAGAAGAACTCCCTTTTCATGTTTAGCTTAGCTACTTCTTTACGGGGTACGTCAAGTTTGGCGTGCTTGTCAATATCCAGGTCTCGCTAACTTGGCTGTCCATCGCTAGAGGAGGACCTCTGAGACCCGAGTTGGTTGATTGGCGTAGACTTCGTGAAGCTAGGCACCGTAAAATCCTTTCTCGCCTAGCTACACGAATGCCGCGGCCGCATTAACGCGTTTTGTAAACAGTCACCGCACAAAGGTCTCCGGCAGACGCATGAACGACCAGATAACCGCGCTCGGTGTTTACAAACTGAGGAAATCACGAGCCTCCGAACTACCTAAGGCCCGAATTGCTCGACTACCTGGGCCAGAAGCCACTGAAATTTTCAACTGCTCCGCTCGGGCAGGAGATTAGCGAACCTTGCGGGCGATTTCTTGTGCCATGTGTTGTTGGCCTAATGCGGTGGGATGAGCGATTAGATTGCCCTCGGGAAGCCCGTGGAAGTTGGAGTTTCGTTGATGCGGCGGTTTGCACCAACCTTCATCGTCATTTGGGGGGGGCTGATGTAAGTCGTGTGTGACTCCAAAGCTGCTTGTTTAAGCGTATAGTTCACCTTAGTGAGAAAGCTTTCAATGTATCGTCGATCGCTTAGGGAGAGAAAGCCACTTTCTGGGCACGTGTGCTCTGGGGTCGCGGCTGTGTAGTAACCTGTGAAGAATATTTGGGCTGCCGGTGCGCGTCTCTTTACATCGTTGGCTATATCGATCAGTCGCTGTTTAAGATTCCTGCCAGTGAAATCGGGGTTGTAGATACTTCCATCTGTTACAGGCTCGGCGAGGGGCGCGCACTCGGGTAGTCCGGGAATTTGAACGTGGGGTGCGCAACTAGCAAAAAGGGCGGCTAGGCCTGCGTCGTTTCCCCCGAGACTAATGGTGACTATTTTTGTGTCGGGGGTGAGATGTTGCTTCTGAGGACTTGGAGCGGTGAGGGGCAGAGCGTGATGTTGAGGGTTGTCATATTGGTAGGTAAACGCCCAAGCGCAGGTGGCATCGTCGAGCTGGAGGTTGAGGAGCTCAGCTAGTCGGTGGGGGTAGTTGTCTCGGTCTCTGACGCAGGCCGGGGTGCTCCCCGGAGCAGGCCGTGTGATTGTGCCCGTGGAGGCGTAGGAGTCCCCGAGTGCTACGTATTTGTCTCCTGGTCGGAGGGCTTGAGCGGAGGGTGCTAGGGCCGTGGTTGTAAGTATTGCGGTTAAAAGTGCGGCAGTGATTTTTTGGGCGTGCAAGAGTCTATCCAATGTACTAGGGAAGAAAAGCCTAGGCCTTTGATTGTTTACTCGGAACTGGCGGCATGGGGCTATTTTGCAATGTTTCGCCCAATGAAACGGCCATATTCGTGTGTGCCGTGGGCATTGAGGTGGAAAGGCAGGTTTCCTGGTGCTGGTGGCATGATGTCGACGAGATTTACCCACCATCGGTCTGGGGAGCAGGCGTCGTGTCCTTGGGACATCGGCCATGCGTCGAGGAAGGTAGCGTTGTTTTGTTGCGTGACTTCACGGAGTGTGTTTTGGAGGCGCTGTTCGGTGCCAGCGGTACTACCGGCTGGGATGGGTAGTGGGTTTGATGACCCCAAGCCACTGTTGTAGCAGGACATGTTATTGAAAGATACATGTGGGTAGCCGACAACAATGACTTTAGCATTTGGTGAATGGTGATGTGCTACGCTAATGGCGTTACGCAGACCGCTTCGGATTGCGCGTTCCGAAGCAGCAACATCAGACCCGTATGGGTATGTATCGTTGGCGCCTGCGACAATGACTACGTTTTTGGTCTGTGGGTTGAGATCGCCGCGTTGTGCTGCAGTTCGAAGCGCGTCTTCAATGTGTATACCGCCAGTTGCGAAAGAGGCGCCTGCGCATTGGTACTGATCGACGTGGGCGCCCCCAGAAGCGATGGCTATTTCATTGGCAATGGAGCCGTCGGTGACGCAGCCTACTCCAGTATTTGTCTTGACTTTGGCTTTATTTTGCAAGAAATCGGTGAGCGTTGGGTTTGCTACCACGCTGTCTCCGGTGAGGACAGTGTTGCCTGGTACTGCGGCTGTTGCAGTGATATTTCCGGACATGAGAGCTGCGGCTGCGATGGAAGTTGCAACCATTTTAGTGTGGAGTCGCATTCTTAGGTTCTTCCTGGGATTGTCGTCTGGTTAACGCTTTTGAAGTTCGCTGGTGATGATTCTGGCCATTCCGTCGTGTCCGATATCTGTCGGGTGCATAGGCATGACGGAAGGTGCTGCTTGAGTTTTCAACGCTACAGTCCAACGCTGAGTGGCGTTAGGTTGGCAAGTGTCGTGGGTCTTGGCCTGGTCATAGAGGTTGATGAAGTTGGCTCCTAAAGCTTGTGCTGCGCGTCCGATTTCACGGTTGAATTCGGCTTCCGCATTAGTAGCACCTGGGAAGGAGATAGGCACAACTCTGATGCCATCGTTAATCGCGCACAGCGTGTCATTTACAGTCATTGGCAGGTAGTTGACCATAGTGATCCGCGCTTTGGGGGCAACTCAGCGGATTTTGTCGAACTCTGAGCTGAGTAGCGCTCGATAGTTGGATCCTTTAGGAATGTTTGGGAGGGTGGAGTTGGCTAGGGCATCTATATGAGTGTCTGGCTGAACTCCTCCGTACATGAAGACGACTTCTTTAGTGTTGTGTCCGATATTACCGGTACGAATCGCGTCATTTACGTAGGCGTCCACCCAGTAGCTGGTTCCGTTGCAGGAGTAATCTGCGAGGGTGTAGTGGAAGTTATCGGCGGTTTGATGTGCCCAGTTCCGTTTGTCATTAAAGCAGGGGTGGATTTGGATGTAGGGCTTGTAGGGGCTTGTAGATGCGCGGCTACCAGGTGCTCCGCCGTTGGCGGTAATAGAATCACCGAAGGTTACCATTTCCTGCCCTTGGCTTGCGTTGGCAGTTTGGGCGAGGGAGAAACTCGCGGTGAGGGCGATGAAGCCGGCAGTTATCCTGTTTTTTATATTTTTCATGGTCTTAGGGATCGGGAACAATAGGAGTGTGTGAGGTTTGCTCATCACCCTGACAAACGTAGTGCTTATACAGGGAAAATCCAATTCTGAGGGGCGGTAATTCCTGTTATGGGGGTGAAAATTGGTAGCCGTGTGAGCTTAGAGGCTCTTGAATCCGAGTCTGTGAAAGTATCATTTTTCCGTTTGTGACAAGTGCGAGTTTCCCAGCCTAAGTGTTTTGAAACAGTAACGCGTGAATAGGCGCTGATGCACCGGTGTATATTTAACTAGCAGAGGGAATAGGTGCAGCGGGAGTGCGCGAACGCTATGAAATACTGCAACGTCGCGTATAGAAAACCGGTTTTCCGCTGACTTGCAACCGTCGTCCGAAACGATGGCCGTACGGCCACTGACAGCCAGTCAGAGGAGGGGGAATTAAAGAGCGGCTCAAACGCATCGCATTGGGGAGGAGATCGACAGGGAGGACTGTCCGAATGGTGCCTCCCCTCGAAAACGCGATTGTCTAACGACTTGATCCAGTTCGACATGAAGTAGAGTTTTGGAAAAGAAAACTGGTTAAAGTCGACAATCTTCTACGTCCATGCTGTACTAACCGATTGCTTCGCTTTTCATAAGATCTGAAAGAACCTATGGCCTAGCAATAGGCGCCCAACCTGTAGCACGCCAATCAAGAGGACGCTTTCCCTAAAACTAGATGATAAAAGATTGCGGGTGGGAACGGACTTATAAGTCCGTTCCCACCCGCAATCTTTTGGGAGGCGCATGCCTAAACTAGTGCCGTGCTGCAGGAGCTTTCAATATCACTAGCATGTAGTAGGGTGCCGAGTGTTAAATGGGGGGTAACCGCCCAAAACACTGCCTAGTGCGCTGAGATCCAATTCGGAAGACTGAAAGTCGTTCAGTAGCTCGGAAGAGCCAGTCTCGTTGAGGAAATTCGAGGAACCCAAGTCGCCGAAAGAGGAACCGCCAACCTCAAGGTTAACCTCTTCTGGGTAAGTCGGAGACGACATTGGTGGAAGCTCCGGGAGGTTTACTTCCGGCAAAGATATGTTCGGGAGCTTAATTTCTGGGAAGTTTCCTCCAGAAATGTGAACTAGAAGGTCTTTAATGGGACCAGAAACGATTTCGTTGATTTGAAGCAGTACGGCCATAGCCATTCCTTCAATCGTGGGGATAGTACTGGGTGGTACGTTCACAGGTGTCACAAAAGGGGTGCAACAGCTACGTCTCAAATGTTATTTGCGTCAGTACAGGTTCCGAGAAGCTACGTGGGCTGTTTCTTAGTGGCATTTAAGCCGGACATAGGTGTTGGATCTGGATGGGGGGGGGCATTGGCCTGTCTCTTGGCATCAAATAATCATTAAATAAACAATCCTTAAATTATTCGTTTACTGGGGTTTCGGGGAGTTGTAAATTCTGCGTAACTAGCCCAATCTAGAGCCGATTTCGTCGCTCCATAAGCTTGCGTGGGTTGTGATCCGCGACTATACAGGGGCCCATGTTCGCTATTGAGAATCCAAGCACAGGCAAGAGTGAAGACAAGTTTGAACGCATCGATGATTCGCAGCGCGATGACATCCTAGACCGTTCCACCGCGGCCTACGATGCATGGCGTAGTACTCGCATCGAGGAGCGTGCCGCGGTTTTGTCCCGCGCTGCAGACCTTTATGAAGAGCGCATCGATGAGTTGGCAGACCACATCGGTCGTGAAATGGGCAAGCTGACCCGTTGGGCAAAGGCTGAAGTGCAGATTGTTGCCGATATCTATCGCTACTATGCCGAGCATGCGCACGAGCTGCTCGCAGATGAGTACCTGCCGGCTCAGAACGCGCACAAGACCGTGGTACGCAAGGAGCCGATTGGCCCATTGTTGGGCATTATGCCGTGGAACTTCCCGTACTACCAGGTAGCCCGCTTCGCAGCTCCTAACCTGCTGCTGGGTAACACCATCGTGCTCAAGCACGCTTCCATCTGTCCGCTGTCTTCCCAGGCATGTCAGGACATCTTGGAAGAAGCTGGTCTGCCGAAGGATGCGTATATCAACATTTATGCTTCCGGTTCCCAGATGGATGCTTTTGTAGCGGATAAGCGCATCAAGGGCGTTTCTTTGACCGGCTCCGAGGGTGCAGGCTCTGCCGTTGCTAAGACCGCTGGTGAAAATTACAAGAAGTCCGTGCTGGAGCTGGGTGGCAATGACCCATTCCTGGTTATCGATGATGAGAATCTGGAGTGGGTATTGGATCAGTACAACCTGATTCGCATGTATAACACCGGCCAGGCCTGCAATGCGCCGAAGCGCCTTATCGTTCTAGAGGACTTCTATGACCGCAGTGTGGAGTACCTGGAAAAGAAGATCGGGGACATGAAGGTCGGTACTTATGATGAGGAGAATGCCGATATCGGTCCGCTGTCTTCCATCGGCGCCCGCGATGAGATTGTGGAGCGCCTCGAAAAGGCCGCGGCCAACGGCGACGCCAAGATTCGCGTAGGCGGCAAGAAGATCGATCGCGAGGGCGCCTACATGGAGCCTACCCTGCTTACCGACGTCGACCCATCCGCCGACGTAGGCTGCAACGAGATCTTCGGCCCAGTGGCGATTGTGTACAAGGCCAAGGACGTCGAAGAGGCCATCGAGATTGCCAATAACTCTGAGTACGGTCTGTCTAGCTCCGTGTGGGGCACTGACTTGGATGCTGCGTTTGAAGTAGCCAACCAGCTCAACGATGGCATGACGTTTGTTAACGAGGCGTCGGTAACCGCAGCAGGCCTGCCATTCGGCGGCGTGAATCGCTCCGGCTATGGCCGCGAGTTGGCGCGCTGGGGCGTAGGCGAGTTCGTCAACGAGCACCTGTACCGCGTGAGCGGACAGGATAATCCGGGTAATTCCCCGGCAATGTAGCGGCGTGTCTGTCTAGCGTAAGTCTCAAGTTCAACTTAAACTTGAGTACACGATAGACAGCTCACGCCGTAGGCATCGGTCCGGGGGAGGGGAACCCTCGGAAAGGTACCGCGGCAAATCTTCAAGGACGTTTACCTATGCGCAAAAGCACTTCCCCGAGCAAGGCTCGCAAGGGCCTTGCTGTGGCCGCAGTACCTACCGCCATCGCCGTGGGTTTGGCCCTGCTGCCAAACGCCACCGCACAATCTTCTGTAGGCGATCTCTCTTCCGCAATCGGCGGCGATTCCAGCCTGTCCGATCATTTCGCACCGAAGGATCCACCCGCCCGCACCCCGCTGAACACCGAATACCCGGATGTTAAGGGCCTGCCGGAGGGCGTGAAGATCAACCGCGTGGAGTACCTAACCAACCGCCACTTGATGGTCTACATCAAGTCTGCGGCGATGCCGGACAAAGAGCAGAAGGTGCAAATCCAGCTCGCCCGTGACTGGTACTCCCACCCAGAAAAGAAGTTCCCAGAGGTATGGGCACTGGATGGCCTGCGTGCACGTGACGATGAGTCCGGCTGGACCATTGAAACCAATATTTTGAACCAGTACGCCGACCGCAACGTCAACCTGATCATGCCGGTAGGCGGCGAGTCTTCCTTCTACTCGGACTGGGAGCAAGCAGACCGCGGTAAACACTATATGTGGGAGACCTTCCTGACCAAGGAATTGATCCCGATCCTGGACAATGAGTACCGCTCCAACCACAAGCGCGCGGTAACCGGCCTGTCCATGGGCGGTACTGCCGCGATGAACCTGGCTGAGCGCAACCCGCACCTGTTTAGCTTCGTGGGTTCTTTCTCCGGCTACCTCGATACCACTACGCGTGGCATGCCGGAAGCCATCATGGCTTCGCAGCGCGATGCCGGCGGTTATGATTCCCGCAAGATGTGGGGCCAGCCGGGCTCCCAAAACTGGATCGACCATGATCCAAAGCTGGGCATTGAAAACCTGAAGGACATGAAGGTATATGTCTCCGCAGGTTCGGGCAAGGATGACTTTGGCAACGCCAACTCCGTGGCTAAGGGCCAGGCAAACCTCGCTGGCATGGGCTTGGAGGTCATCTCCCGTATGTCCACCCAGACCTATGTTGATTATGCGAAGCGCGCCAAGATTGACCCTGTGGTTAAGTTCCGCCCATCCGGCGTGCACAGCTGGGAATACTGGCAGTTTGAGATGCAGCAGGCATGGCCATACATCGCAGATGCATTGCAGATGGACAAGGCCGACCGCGGTGCGGACTGTGAGGCAATCGGAGCCATCGCTAAGGAGACCAAGAGCGGCGTTATTGGCTCTTGCTTGAATAATGAGTACGACGTCGCTAAGAAGGGCAAGGCCCAGGACTTCGAGTCTGGCACCGCTTACTGGTCCCCAGACACCGGTGCGCATGCCCTCTTCGGCCGCATTGGTGCTCGCTACGCCGAAATCGGCGGACCAACCTCCTGGCTTGGCTTCCCGAAGACCGGCGAGTCCAAGACGCCAGATGGCAAGGGCCGCTTCGTGCACTTTGAGCACGGCTCCATCTACTGGTCCCCGGAGACTGGCGCTTGGGAGATTACCGGCGATATGTTCCAGGCTTGGGGCAAGAATGGCTACGAAAAGGGCGACCTGAAGTACCCGACCGGCTCGGTAAAGAAGGTCGGTGAGGGCTACATGCAGGAATTCCAGGACGGAATCCTTACCCGTAACCCGGATGGCTCCAACCAGGTAGTACACGGTGCTATCGGCGCCAAATACAAGGACATGGGCGGCGCGGAGTCTGCGCTCGGCTTCCCGACGTCAGGAGAGAACGCCGTCAATGGCGGCTTCTTCCAGACCTTTGAAAAGGGCAGCATCTACTGGTCCCCGAAGACTGGTGCGCACTACATTCTGAAGAGCAAGATTATGGACCGCTGGGGCCAGGCTGGCTGGGAGCAGGGCGAGTTCGGCTGGCCTACCTCTGACTACTCCGAGATTGCCGCTGGTGGCTTGAGCCAGGAATTCCAGCACGGCAAGATCAGCGAGGTTCTGGGCCAGGTTCGGACCGAGAAGAAGTAGTCATGCGCAAGCTAGTAGTAGTGGGCGCGGCGCTGTGCTTGACCCTTGCGGGGTGCGGTTCTGCCACGGTGGATAGCGAACCTTCGCAAGAGACCGAGGTCGCGCCCCTCGAGCGGGAGTCGGAGGCCCCTACCTCTGCGGAAGAGACATCCTCTAAGTCGCAGGAAGACCGCGGTGCGCGTGAGATCTCTGAAATTCCCACCGCCGAGCTGCCGGAATCGGAAGCCAAGTACCTAGGCAGGCTAAAAGACGCCGGCGTCAACGTTGATGGCGTAGAAGATCAGCTCCTCGGCGCGGGCAAAGCAGCCTGTGATGAGAATGATGTCACCCTCTCTGCGGTCGCCGGCCAGCTTGTTGAGCAACAGCGCACCACGATGGGCTTTGAAGAGCTTTCTAAGCTGATTACGGATTCCGCACGTACAGGGATTTGCTAGGTTCACCTGGTACAACTAATCCATGAGAAAAACCATCACCGTTGTCGCAGTCCTCGTCGTTTTAGCTGTTATCGGCGTGGGCGCGTCGCGTTACCTCAATAGTGGAACGGATGACTCCCCAGCTCCGCATTCCACGGAGCAGGCTGCGCCACCGCCACAGCAGCCCGAGTGGTGCCCGCGCGTGGAGTTCATTTCCGCCCCGGGTACGTGGGAATCTGCGGCTGACGACGATCCCCTTAATCCTTCTGCCAATCCGCGCTCGTTTATGCTGTCTATTACGAAGCCATTGCAGGAGGCCTACGGGGAGGACGTGAAGGTATGGACCCTTCCTTATACCGCGCAGTTTAAAAACATCAATGCACAGCATGAAATGAGCTACGACGATTCCCGCAATGAGGGAACCGCCAAGATGAATGATGAGCTGCGCAGTGTGCATGAGAGCTGCCCGGCAACCAAATTCATTGTGAGTGGCTTTTCTCAGGGGGCGGTCATTGCAGGTGACGTTGCCGATGAGATCGGTGGCGGCCAGGGTGCAGTGCCGGCGGAAAGCATTGCAGGTGTGGCCCTTATTGCAGATGGTCGCCGCCAAAATGGCGTTGGCCAAAACCCAGGCCGCAAGGTCGGCGGCGTGGGTGCGGAAATTGCCCTCCAGCCGGTATCCGGTTTAGTTCAGCCCATCGTTCCGGGTGCGTCCATGCGTGGTGCGCGCCCGAATGGGTTCGGTAGCTTGGCGGATCGGACCTTCCAGATTTGTGCGCCCAATGATTCAGTCTGTGATGCCCCGCCAAACGTGTCTACTGCGCTGGAGCGCGCGCAGGGTTTGATTGCCGCGAATGGCGTCCATGCGCAGTACGCCTCTAATAGTGGTGTCATTGATGGCACGACGGCTAACCAGTGGGTAGTGGGCTGGGCCCGACAGCTTATCGACGCCGCGTAACAGCAATTCCCCACCCTCCGATAGTTTTATTAAAGAAACCATTCACTTAAGGAGATTCCATGGATCTGAAAGCGCAGATGGGGCAATTCCTAGCGCCCGAGTTCAGTTTGGCCCAGCTGGCAGAAAGGCTCTACCAGGCGGAGACTGACCCAGACCGTGTGGTTATGCGCCAGTGGATCTACGGTGAGGAAGAAACCTGCCGGGAGCTTAGCCGCGCGCAGGTCAATAAACGCATCAAGGTGGTGGCGGCGCGACTGCAGCAGGTAGCAGATCCGGGCACCCGCGTTGCCATCTTGGCTGGTAATTCACCGGAATACGTCTTTGGCTTCTTGGGTGCACTGTACGCGGGTATGGTGCCGATTCCGCTTTATGACCCCAATGAACCGGGCCACGCGGACCACCTGGAGGCGGTATTCGGTGATTGCGAACCGCCTATCGTGGTGACGAATCGTGTTTCTGCCGCCGCTGTGCGTAAGTACTTCTCTGCCCAGCGTGAGCGCCCGCGGATTATTTCCCTCGACGCTCTTCCTGATTCCTTGGCTGGTTCTTGGACACCCGTGGAGGGAAGCGCGGAGGACATCGCTTTCCTGCAGTACACGTCTGGGTCCACTCGGACCCCGGCCGGCGTGGAGCTCACCAACCGAGCGATTATCACCAATGTTGCGCAGATCTTCCAAGCACTGCAATTGCAGATGCCGGCTCGCATCGTCTCCTGGCTGCCAATGCACCACGATATGGGCATCATTTTGGCCGTATTCGTTACCATTTTGGGCTTGGACTTCGAGATGATGACCCCACGCGATTTCATCCAACACCCAGACCGCTGGATCCGGCGTTTGACCGCCGGCGAGCAAGCTACGTACTCCGCTATCCCCAACTTTGCGCTGGAACTGGCCGCGCGCCATGCCAAGGATGCTGATTTCTCGCACGTAGCAGGCATCATTATCGGCTCAGAGCCGGTAACGGAGGCGGCCGTGGATTCCTTCTTGAATGCCTTCAGCGTGGATCGTTCCGTGCTGCGCCCGTCCTATGGTCTGGCAGAGGCGGCGCTTATTGTATCTACCCCGCAAACCGACAAGCGCCCAGTCATCTCCCACTTCAATCGTGCCGAACTGGCCGCGGGACGCGCCATCATCGAGGATAAGTCCGACGCGACTGTGGCCTATGCGTCCAATGGGCAGTGCGTGCCGCATCAGCACCTTGCCATCGTGGACCCGGAAACGCGCGCTGAGGTCAAGGACGGCGTAATCGGTGAAATCTGGGTGCATGGTCCCAATATGGCTACCGGCTACCTCAATCGGCCTGAGGAAACCGCCGTGACCTTCCGCAATACCTTGGGTGAGCGCCAGCAGGACGGCCTGCCAGAAGACGATTACTGGATGGCAACCGGTGACCTAGCCGCCATCGTGGATGGTGAGCTTTATATCACTGGCCGCCTGAAGGACCTCATCGTCATCGCTGGGCGCAATCACTATCCGCAGGATATTGAAAGCACCGTACAAGCAGCGTCCACGCAGGTGCGACCGGACTCCGTTGCCGCCTTCTCTGTGGAAGGCAAGGATTCTGAATCTCTCGTATTGTTGGTGGAGCGCGCCGATGATGCGCAGCCGGCCGGCGATGCAGAGGCGTCCGCAGTCATCCGCACCGCCGTCACCTCGCATCATGGAATTACGCCAGATGACATCGTGTGGAAGGCCCCAGGGGAAATCAACCGTACTTCTTCCGGCAAGATTGCGCGCCGTGTAGCTAAGAAGAACTATGTAGGGATCTGATTTATCGCTAACAAAGTGACAAAATATAGCGATATACCCTCTTGCCAGTTAATAACTTCTCGTAATGAAAGACCTTTTATGACCATCGAGCAACTGCGAGCATGGCTGCGTGACTGGGTCGCCCAGGCCACCGGTGTTTCCCCAGAAGAGATCCTAGATTCCAAGCCCCTGGAAAACTATGGTCTTTCTTCGCGGGATGCTGTAGTGCTATCTGGCGAACTGGAAAATCTACTCGGTACCCGCCTCGATGCCACCGTGGCATACGAGTACCCAACCATCGAATTGCTGGCAAATCGCCTGTTGAACGCTCCAGCGCCTCAGCCTGAGGCGCACTCTCCTCGCATAGCGCATGGAGCCGATGTCGCGGTTATTGGTCTTTCGGGCCGCTTCCCGGGTGCAAAAAATGCCCAGGAATTCTGGTCCATGCTGGCCGAATCCCGCGCCGGAACAGGTCCACTGCCGGTAGGACGCTGGTCCGAGTACTCGGCGGACCCTGTAATGAGCGAGAAGATCGCCCAGCAAAATACCGATGGTGGCTATATCGAGGATATTGCTTCCTTCGACGCTGAATTCTTTGGTCTTTCTCCACTCGAAGCCGCCAATATGGACCCCCAGCAGCGCATCCTGTTGGAGCTGGTGTGGGAAGCGCTAGAAAACGCTGGTGTTCCTGCCAACGAGCTGCGCGGCACGCAGACTGGTGTGTACATGGGCTCGACCAATAATGACTATGGCATGCTCATCGCCGCCGATTCTGCCGAGATGCATCCTTATGCGCTGACCGGTATTTCTTCGGCTGTGGTGGCCAATCGCATTTCCTATGCCCTGGATTTCCGCGGCCCTTCCATCAATGTGGATACGGCCTGCTCCTCCTCCCTCGTAGCCGTCAATCAGGCGGTGAAGGACTTGCGCACGGGAAGCGCGGACGTGGCGCTGGCCGGTGGCATAAATATCCTCGCCGCTCCCCACGCGTCGACGGCGTTTTCTGAATTGGGCGTTACCTCTCCGACGAGTGCCATTCACGCTTTTTCTGACGACGCCGATGGCATCGTGCGCGCCGATGCCGCTGGTGTCCTCGTCCTCAAGCGTTTGGAGGACGCGGAGGCGGACGGCGACGATATCTTGGCTGTCATTAAAGGCTCAGCCGTCAACTCCGATGGCCACTCCAACGGCCTGACCGCCCCGAACCCGGAAGCGCAGGAAGATGTGCTGCGCCGCGCCTATGCCGATGCGGGCGTGAATCCGCAGGACGTGGACTATATCGAAGCGCACGGCACTGGCACTATCTTGGGCGATCCGATCGAGGCCTCTGCATTGGGGCGTGTGCTCGGCGTGGGGCGCGGGGACGATACTCCTATTTTGCTGGGATCTGCCAAAACCAATATTGGCCACTCCGAATCCGCCGCGGGTGTGGTGGGCCTCATCAAGGTCATCCAGGCAATGCGCAATGATGTGATTCCGGCGAATATCAACTACACGGCGCCGAACCGCTATATCGATTTCGAAGCAGAGCGCCTAGAGGTAGTCGAGGATCCGCGCGAGTGGCCCGAATACTCCGGCCGCAAGATTGCTGGCGTATCCGGTTTTGGCTTCGGTGGCACCAATGCACACGTCGTGCTCACCGATTACCGCGGCACCCCTGTCGAGCGCGAGCCGCAGCTTTCCACGGAAATGGTCGCGTTGCCGGTTTCTGGCCTCTTGCCATCGCGCCGGGCACGCGCTGCGGCCCTGTTGGCGGACTTCATTGAGGCGGAAAAGCCCGCGCTTGTCGACGTCGCCCGTACCGTCGCCCGCCGCAATCACTCCCGCTCCCGCGTCGTCGTGATGGCTAGCTCTACCGAAGAAGCGGTCAAGCGCTTGCGTCAGGTGGCTGAGGGCAAGGTATCCGTCGGTATCGCTGCTGCGGATTCGCCGCAGGTTCCGGGCCCGGTATTCGTGTACTCCGGTTTCGGCTCCCAGCATCGCAAGATGGCTAAGGACATGATTGCGCTTTCGCCACAGTTCACGGCCCGTTTGGAAGAGCTAGATAAAATCGTGGACTTTGAGTCCGGATGGTCCATCTTGGACATCGTCAACGACGATGCTCAAACATATGACACCGAGACCGCCCAGGTAGCCATTACCGCCATCCAGATTGCATTGACGGACTTGCTCGCTTCCTTTGGTGTGCGCCCTGCCGGTGTGATGGGCATGTCCATGGGCGAGATCGCAGCGGCCTATGCCGCGGGCGGTATTTCCGCCGAGGACGCTATGGTGATCGCCTGCCACCGCGCGCGGTTGATGGGTGAGGGTGAGGCGTCGCTAAGCGATGCCGAACAAGGAGCCATGGCCGTAGTCGAGCTCTCTGCCGAGGATGTTGCCGCGCTTGATGGAAACATCGAGCCTGCCGTGTATACCGGTCCAGGTATGACCACCGTGGGCGGCCCGCGCCAAGAGGTGCTGGACCTGGTGGAAAAGCTCGACGGTGAGGGCAAGTTCGCTCGCGCGTTGAATGTGAAGGCCGCAGGACATACCTCGGCCGTGGATCCCATCCTGGGAGAGCTGCATGCGGCCATTGCCGGCATGGAAGCCAAGCCGCTGCACACCCCGCTGTTTTCCTCCGTGGATAAGGGCACGGTCTATCGTCCTGGAACCACCGTGCATGATGAGGATTACTGGCTGCGCATGACCCGCCACTCGGTCTACCTGCAAGATGCCACCGAGGCAGCCTTCGCTGCCGGGCACAACCAGCTGGTAGAAATCTCGCCGAACCCGGTTGCGCTCATGGGGCTCATGTCCACCGCCTTTGCGGTGGGCAAGGCCGATGCGCAACTGCTGTATGCCCTAAAGCGCAAGGTAGATCCCACCGAGTCTCTCCTCGACTTGCTCAGCAAGCTCTATGTCGCCGGCATGCCGGTGGATTTTGGTGCGGTCTTTGGTTCTGGCGCGCGCGTAGAGGCGCCTTATACCCAGTTCAACCGCCAACGTTTCTGGACCAATGCCCGTCCATCGGCCGGCGTTTCTGGCCTGCCGGGCGCACGCGTTAACTTGCCAGAAGGCAAGGTTGCCTTCTCCACCAATGCGGACCAAGCGCCATCCGCCCTGGCCATCGTCGAGGCTGCGGCCGAGGCCGTCAAGCCAGGAGCACGCATCATCGCCACCGAGGAACACGCCGATTTGCCACCGCACGGCGAGGTCACCACGGTGGTAAATCAGTCCATCGGCGGTATGTCCGTGGCTGTCTACGCTGTTCGTGGTGCACAGACAGAGCTGGTGGCGGAAGGCTTTGCCTCCGCTTTGGATTTGGGTGCGGCGCCTATTCCAGGCGTGGCTGAGGTGCCCGAAAGCGCGCCTGCAGCGACGGAAGAAGTCGATGCCGTGCGCTGGGATCCCACGGAGGAAACCGTGGAGGACCGCCTCGCGCTCATCGTTTCTGAGTCCATGGGCTATGACGTATCCGACCTGCCGCGAGAGCTGCCACTCATTGACTTGGGCTTGGATTCCCTGATGGGTATGCGCATTAAGAATCGCGTGGAAAATGACTTCCAGATTCCGCCGCTGCAGGTGCAGGCGCTGCGCGACGCCTCCCTGGCGGACGTCATTGCCATGGTGGAAGAGGCCGTAGCCGGCGGTAACGTAGATACCAGCGAGATTGCTTCCGAGGACACTCCTGCGCCAGAAGAAGATGAGCCGGGCCAGGGCGTGGGTGTTGCCCCGCGCGATGCCTCCGAGCGCATGGTCTTTGGCACGTGGGCTACCTTTACCGGCAAGGCCGCGGCGGGAGTGACCTCTGCACTGCCCAAGATAAGCGACGAGGTTGCTAGCAACATTGCCGAGCGCCTTACCGAACGTGCAGGCATCGAAGTCACTACCCAGCAGGTCCACGAGGCTGAGTCCTTGGAGAGCCTGGCTGACTTGGTCCGTGAGGGACTAGAGACCGAGGTAGAGGGCAATATCCGCGTGCTGCGCGAGGCCGACGGCCCCGCTGTATTCATGTTCCACCCAGCCGGTGGCACCACGGTGGTCTACCAGCCACTGACCCGCCGCCTGCCCGAGGATGTGGCTGTCTACGGAGTCGAGCGCATCGAGGGTTCGCTAGAGGAGCGAGCCAAGGTATATGTCGAGGACATCCTGCACTACGCTCGTGGCCGCAAGGTCGTGCTCGGCGGTTGGTCCTTCGGCGGCGCGCTGGCCTACGAGGTGGCCTACCAGCTGCATCAGCGCACCCAGCGCGGCCAGGATTCGGCGGACGTGGCGTTCATCGCGCTGCTGGATACCACTCAGCCGTCGAACCCGGCTCCGGATACGCCGGAAGAAACCCGTGCCCGGTGGGAGCGCTACGCGGCCTTTGCCAAGAAAACCTACGGACTGGACTTCGAGCCGCCGTACGAGATGCTGGAGACCATGGGCGAGGATGCGCTCATGACCATGCTGGCGGAGTTCCTCGCTACTACCGACGCCTCCGAGCACGGCCTTGCCGCCGGCGTTCTAGAGCACCAGCGCGCTTCCTTCGTGGATAACCAGATTCTGGCCAAGATCGACTTCCACCGCTGGGCCGATGTCACCGTGCCGGTTCTGCTTTTCCGCTCCGAGCGCATGCACGACGGTGCGATCGAGCTGGAGCCGCGCTACGCTGAGATTGACCCTGACGGAGGTTGGGGAGTTATCGTTAAGGATCTAGAAATTGTGCAGCTGCAAGGCGATCACCTTGCGGTACCGGACGAGCCGGCCATCGGCATCGTGGGCAAGCATATGAACGAATGGATCGAGGAGAAGGTACGTGGCGGCCAAGCAGACAACCGCTGAGAAACTCGCTGACCTGCGTGAGCGCCTAGATAAGGCGCAGGACCCAGGCAGTGAGCGCTCCCGCAAGCGCCGCGACGAGGCTGGGCGCACCACGCCTCGTCAACGCATCAATGAACTGCTGGATGAGGGTTCCTTCGTTGAGACGGGTTCCTTGGGCAAGACCCCCGGCGACCCGGATGCTATCTACTCCGATGGCGTGGTCACCGGCTATGGCCGCATCTCCGGCCGGCCCGTGTGCATCTACGCTCACGATAAGACCGTCTACGGTGGCTCTGTCGGCGTGACCTTTGGCAAGAAGGTTACCGAGGTCATGGATATGGCCATTAAGATTGGCTGCCCTGTCATTGGCATTCAGGATTCCGGTGGTGCCCGTATCCAGGATGCGGTGACCTCGCTGGCCATGTACTCCGAGATCGCCCGCCGCCAGCTGCCGCTGTCCGGCCGCAGCCCGCAGATTTCCATCATGATGGGTAAGTCCGCTGGCGGCGCCGTCTATGCTCCTGTGACCACGGACTTTGTGATTGCCGTGGACCAGGAAGCGGAAATGTATGTCACTGGTCCCAACGTGATTCGTGAGGTCACCGGTGAGGACATTACTTCCGCCGAGCTGGGTGGAGCTCGCCAGCAGGAGCTCAACGGCAACGTTTCGGCCGTCGTTCCCTCTGAGGAAGACGCCTTCGACATGGTGCGCGATCTCTTGGACCACCTGCCGCTAACCTGCTTTGATGAGGCCCCGGAATTTGCCGCGCCTGCCGACGCCGACGTGGCCGAAGACGAAGACCTTAACTCCTTTATGCCGGATGACACCAATGCCGGCTACGACATGATGGACTTGTTGACCCAATTGGGCGATGACGAGGACATCATTGAAATTCAAGAGAACTTTGCGCCCAATATGATCACCGCCTTTGGGCGCATCGATGGCAAGACGGTGGGATTTGTAGCCAATAATCCCATGCACCTTGCAGGCTGCATTGATGCGGACGCCGCCGATAAGGGCGCACGTTTTATTCGCATCTGCGATGCCTACAACACTCCGTTGGTCTTCGTGGTGGATACTCCGGGCTACCTACCAGGCGTAGAGCAAGAAAAGGTCGGCCTTATCCACCGCGGCGCCAAGTTTGCTTTCGCCGTGGTAGAAGCCACCGTGCCCAAGGTTTCGCTCATCGTGCGCAAGGCCTATGGCGGTGCTTATGCCGTGATGGGGTCGAAGAACCTGACCGGTGATATCAACTTGGCGTGGCCAACCGCACAGATCGCCGTTATGGGTGCCGCAGCCGCCGTGGTGATGATCGCCGGTAAGCAGCTAGACGCCGCCGAGACCCCTGAGCAGCGCGAGATGACCAAGAAGATGTTCATGGACTTCTACGATGAGACCATGACCGCTCCCTATGTTGCGGCTGAGCGCGGCTATTTGGACGCCATGGTTCAGCCGAGTCAATCCCGGTTGGCTCTCCGCCAAGCGCTGCGGCAGCTGGCAACGAAGCAGGAAAGCGATCTGCCGAAGAAGCACACCATTGCCCCGATGTAACGTCGTGTGCTTGGATGAGCGATAGGAGTATAAAGTCCCAATCCTAGTCAAGGAGCTATTTATGATTCTATCTAGTGCTGTGGATATCATCAGCGAGATCATTGGTTTCGTAGCCGATATTCTCAATCAAGCAGGCGTACCGGTAAGCTCCAAGTAAAACGAGCAAAAAATAAGGAGGGTTCAACCCTCCTTATTTTTATTTGCGGGCGAAAAGCCGCCAGCCAAAGAAGAATAGTGCCGACATAACGGTTGCCACGATGAGGAAGCTCCAGTGTGGTAGCCGGCCATTGACCAGCATCCACAGGGCCATGCCGCCCACGATGGTGCTTAGTCAGACGACGCCGCCTTCCTTCCACTTGCCCTGCACCTTGGCGGCCAGGATGATAGCCCAGCCGATGAGCGCGCCGATGGCCCATGGCCAGAAAGCATCAACCCAGGTGGAAAAACTTAGTCCGCCGTGGGCGAGACGGGCGGCCACAGCAAAGAGCATCAAGGCGATGATATCGATGACGGGGGCGATTCTCATGCGTTTTCCTTTCGATTCAAGGCGGCGTAAGTAATGCCCTTGCGAGCATAGTGCCAGAAGTAGATTACCCAGCCAATGATGGTGATAAGGGCAAAGGAAATCAGCCGATAAATGATTGCCGCACCGGTTGCATCCACCGCGGTCATACCGGTGGCAACCAGGGTAGCGATAATGGCGGCCTCTACCGTGCCCAGGCCGGCGGGCGTGACCTGGGCGGAGCCGGCCAGCTTGGCGGTAAGATACGCTAGCGCCACACCGGCCATAGTCGTAGTGTCTTCACCCGCATGCAGGGCAGGGAGGTGGCCGGTTACGGCCCAGACACAGCCCCAGAGCGAGACCATATCGATGAGGCGGTTGGCTAGGGAGTAAAAGGAAACCCAAGCGAATTGGCGGCCGGTGAGGTGAACCTCTTCTAGATTCTTTACCTGGTCCACGATGGCTTCGCGCTTGGAGCCCTTAACGAGTTTCTGGCGGTTGAGCCAGCGAATGATGGTGTCTGGGTGATTGGTCAGCCAGAAAAGGCCGCCGGAAAGCGCCAGCATGAGCACCAGGGTGCCAATGAGGGACCACAATGCCATGTCAGCATTGAGGAAGAGCACGCCGCCCAAGCCGATGAGTACGAGCCACATGGTGGAAATGGCCGAAGACAGCACGAAGAACCACCCACAGAGCATGACGGAAGCACCCCACGTGCGCTGCACGTAGAAGGTGAGGATGGCGGAAAAGGCCGGGCCCGCTGGAAGCGTGGTAGACCAAGCATTAGCCGCCAGCGTGAGGGCGGCCGTCTCTGAGGCTGGTACGTGTACGCCCCCGGCGCGAATGAGCAGGCGCATAACCTCGCCCATGGCAAGGACTGCCACGATTGAGGCGATGACCACCAGTGCTACCGCAGCCGGGTCAGAATGAGACAGCCGCGAGAAGCCTTCGCGCAGGAAGTCCAACTCATCGCGGAAGACATAAATCAGGATAAGCAGGACGATGAGCGAGACGATAAGCCGCAGCCAGTTCTTCACTTATTTATCTCCTTCGAGGCGTTGTTTGAGCTCAGAGAAGGGAACAGTCTTGCCGCGGTGTCTAGCGCCACCAGTCAAAGCAGTAGTGGCGTGGCGCAGCCAGCTAGGTGCCCACCAGTTATCCTCGCGCAGCAGGTGCATGACGGCGGGGACAAGGAGCATGCGGACAATGGTGGCGTCGATAAGCAGGGCAAAAATCATGCCATAAGCGATGTATTTCATCATCACGATATCGGAGAAGCCGAAAGCGCCACAGACCACGATCATGATGAGCGCCGCCGCAGTGATGATCCCACCCGTATGCGCGGTGCCGGCCGCAATGGCCTCATCGGTGGTGGAACCACGCCGTCGCGCCTCCACCATGCGGGAGACCAAGAAGACCTCATAGTCGGTGGACAGGCCGTAAACAATGGCGATGATAAGCACCAAAATGGGGCTCATGAGCGGGCCAGGGGTGAAGTTGAGGGCGCCCGAGCCAAGGCCAGCGACGAACATCAGGGTCAAAATGCCCAGCGTTGCCCCCAAGGTCAAAAGCGTCATCACGATCGCCTTGAGCGGGAGCACGAAGGAACCGAAGACCAACGCCATGAGCAGGAACGTGGCTAGCACCACGTAGAGTGCCATCCACGGCAGCTTATGGAAGAGCGCATCAAGGGATTCCACTTCCATGGCAGGCGTGCCTCCCACGTACAGGTTCACGCCCTCGGGTGCCTTTACTTGTTCCAGTTCGTGGACAATCTTCGCGTAATCATCGCGGTCTTTAATGCCGGCGGAAAGAACTGTCGTGCCGTCCTTGGTGGCTGTTGTCGGCGCCATGGGCTCGGTGAGGCCATTGAGGCCACGGACTTGCATGACGACGTCGACAAGCTGCTGGTTAGACGCATTTTCCACGACGAGCTTTACCGGCTCCGTGCGGAAGGTAGGGAATTCCTCATTGAACCTATCCTGCGCCACACGGGTTTCCTGGTTGGGCGGTAAGTAAGACTCGTTGATGCCGCCGAAGGTGATACTCATGATGGGCAGGGTAAGTGCGATAAGCAGGCCGCACACGGCGATGGTCAACCCGCGGGCATGGCGCATTGCCCAAAGCGGCAGCTTGTACCACCAGGTGTCTTCGATGGTGCGCGCCGTCCGAGAGGTGCGGCGCACAGACCAGGTATCGATCTTGGGGCCGAGCATGCCAAAAATTGAGGGCAGGACGGTGACCGAAAGCAGCGCTGCTAGACCCACGGCGGAAATGGAGCCATAAGCCACGGACTTCAGGAAGGCTTGCGGGAAGAGAAAGAGCCCCGAAAGTGCGACGGCGACCATGGCTGCCGAGAAAACCACCGTTTGGCCGGCAGTCGCGGTGGTGGTAGCAACGGCCTCCTCGGAGGAGCGACCCTTATCCAGCTCTTCGCGGAAGCGCGAGACCATAAAGAGACCGTAATCGATGGCTAGGCCGAGGCCCAGCAGCGTGACAACGGCCTGAGCAAAGACATTGACCTGGGAAAATCCCGCCAAGATGGACAGGATTCCCAAAGACCCCAGGATGGAGAGGCCGCCGACGATGAGCGGCATGCAGGCCGCAACGACGGAGCCAAAAACCACCAGCAGGAGGATGCCCACCAAAGGAAGCGCGGCCTTTTCGGCGCGGGAGATATCGTGGGACATGCCATTATCTAGGGCATCAGCAACTGCGGTAGCGCCCGCGATTTCCACTGGGGCGGAGGTATCCGTAAGCTCGCCTTGGATGGTGCGGAAATCCTTGAGTGTTTGCTCATCATCGCCTTTAAGACCGATGGCGGCGAAAGCTAGGGAGTGATCGTCATTGACTAGGTTGGGGTTCTTCGTATCGAAGTAGCTGGTCACCGAATCAATCTGCTCGGGATACTCTGCTTTCAGCTGCGCCAAGTGCTGCTTGGCGGCGTCGAAGTTCTCATCGGGGGAGTGGAAGAGCAAGATGACATCGCCGGAGTTATCGCGGCCGAATGTTTCCTCCTCGATCTGGGCCGCGCTTGTCGACGCCGCATTGGGATCCTCCCAGCCCTCTTGGCTCATGCGATCTTCGAGCTGCAAGCCAAAGCCCACGAAGAGCGCAAGGATGGCAGCGACAACGATGGCGGGGATAAGCCGGCGGTGCGCATAGGAAAAACGTCCCCATTTCTCAAACATTGGGGCAGCCTCCTAGCGGTTATTAAGCAGGGCCGCCAAGGGACGGAATGGCTGCAGCCATGCACCACCCTCGGGCAGGTTATCCAGATTCACGCGCGGTAGCGGTTCGCGGAATACGCCCTCGATGTCTTCTAGATCCACAAAATTGATATCCGCGTGGCCGACGGCCCAAGCGGCGTGCTCGTGGAATCCCAGGACCGTAACCGGAATCCCCGCGGCGATGAGCTCCTCCAAAGGCTTTTGGAAGTTTTGGCCATCGGCGGAGGCGACAATGACACCGGCCAGATCCGCACGAAGATTGTCGATGTGGTCGAGCATATCCGGATCTACGTCATCGTCTTCGTGGATCTTGGGCTTGGCAAAAACACCGAAACCCACGTTGCGGATGGCTTCTACCCATGGGCGAATGACATCTGCGCCGCCGGGGGTCACATTAGTAAAGACATCGGCGCGCGGTTCAGCATCAACGTCTTGAGCAAGATGTACCAGCCAGCGACCGATGGCGTCGAAGCGCGGGCGGTGTGCGGCGGTAGGCCGACCGCCCAGCAGGGAGCCTAGGCCCATGTCCATATTGGGTGCATCCCAGACAAGCAGATAGGTGCTCATTTATTTCTTCTCCCAGAGATACTCCGTAATCACGTGTTCTTTATCTAGGCCCTTGCCCTCAAACTTGGTGATGACCTGACGATCTACCAGCTGCGGGCACTCCGGCCATGGCCAGCCCTTGTAATCCAGGCTTGGTTCTACTTCAACTAGTTCATCGATCCACTCGGCATATCCGGCGTGGTCGGTAGCGACGTGCAGCACACCGCCCTTCTTTAACCGGGAGGCAAAAAGATTTAGGGTGCCCGACTGAATAATGCGGCGCTTGTGATGGCGCGCCTTTGGCCACGGATCCGGGAAGAAGACGCGGATTCCGTCGAGGGATTCCGGTTCAAACATGCGCATCAAGACTTCGATGCCATCGCCGCGGATCATGCGGATATTTTCGATACCCTCACGCTCAATCTGGCCGAGCAGCTTGGCAAGGCCTGGTTTGTAGAGCTCGACGGCGATGATGTTGGTATCGGCTTCTTTCGGTGCCATGGCAGCGGTGGAGGTGCCGGTACCGGAACCGATTTCCACGATCGTCTTGTCGCCGCTGCGGCCGAACCAGGAAGCGAGATCAATGACCTCGTCTTCCAGCACGCGTCCGAGCTCCGGCCAGCGCTTTTCAAAAAGTTCATGCTGGTTTTCGGTCAGCGTGCCGCGGCGGAAAGTGACGTTGCCTAGGCGCGGGTAGTCAAGCTCGTTGTGGAAAACGGCGTTGAAGTCGGTTTGTGGCGGGCGGCCAGGGGGCATTTCCCCAGCGCGGGTGTTTTGAGAATTATCTGTGCTATTCATTGCGGCCTATTTTCCCCTGCTTAGCCCCGCCAAGCAATACGCCGCGCCGAGGGATACATGTGGCGATGACATCCCGGATATAACCAGTGGGCCCAGTTGGGGGTGGTAGAAGATCGTTTCGAGGCGGAAAAGTGGGACAATGAACCCCCAGAAAGGGGGAGTGGAAAAGGCGATTTTTAACACATTACCTTCGTATGCGCTTGGTGAAGTTCTGGTTAACGTGGTGGATATAACCGGTGTGGCAAGTTCTGCGCAAATTATTCGGGCGAGCACGTTAATCTTGAGGTGGAAGGCACAGTTGGGGCTTTTCGCTCCAATTTTCACACCCACCCTCAGGAGAATTACTAATGACCGCCACTATCCCAGGGCTCGTCGGAGAGCTGCCGACTAAAAATGAAAAGCTTATCGGCTGGATTAGCGAAAATGTTGAGCTTTTCCAGCCGGACCAGGTGGTCTTTGTAGACGGCTCCCAGGACGAGGCTGACCGTTTGGCCGGCGAGCTGGTGGAAAAAGGCACGCTTATCAAGTTGAACGAGGAAAAGCGACCTAACTCCTACTTGGCTCGTTCCAACCCTTCCGACGTCGCACGTGTGGAATCCCGCACCTTCATCTGTACCGAGCACGAAGATGGCGCCGGCCCTACCAATAACTGGGCTCCGCCTGCGGCAATGAAGGAAGAGATGACGGAAGCTTTCCGTGGTTCCATGAAGGGTCGCACCATGTACGTGGTTCCCTTCTGTATGGGCCCGATTAGCGATCCGGAGCCGAAGTTGGGCGTGCAGCTGACTGACTCCGCCTATGTTGTGCTCTCCATGCGCATCATGACCCGTATGGGTGCTGAAGCCCTGGAGAAAATCGGTGCTGACGGCAACTTTGTCCACGCCCTGCACTCCGTGGGTGCCCCGCTGGAGCCGGGTGAGGAAGACGTGGCATGGCCATGCAATGACACCAAGTACATCACCCAGTTCCCTGAAACTAAGGAAATTTGGTCCTACGGTTCTGGCTACGGCGGCAACGCCATCCTGGCTAAGAAGTGCTACGCGCTGCGCATCGCTTCCGTTATGGCCAAGGAAGAGGGCTGGATGGCCGAGCACATGCTCATCTTGAAGCTGACCAACCCAGAAGGCAAGAAGTACCACGTTGCAGCTGCCTTCCCTTCGGCTTGTGGCAAGACCAACCTGGCCATGATTACCCCAACCATTCCGGGCTGGAAGGCTGAGGTCGTCGGCGATGACATTGCGTGGCTACACCTGCGCGAAGACGGTCTCTACGCCGTAAACCCGGAAAACGGCTTCTTCGGCGTGGCTCCTGGCACCAACTACGACTCCAACCCGATTGCTATGCGGACCATGGAGCCGGGTAACACCATTTTCACCAACGTTGCGCTTACCGACGACGGCGATGTCTGGTGGGAGGAGATGTCCAAGGAGATACCAGAGCACCTCATCGACTGGACCGGTCAGGACTGGACTCCGTCTTCGTCTACCAAGGCTGCGCACCCTAACTCCCGCTACTGCGTGCCGATTTCCCAGTGCCCGAGCGCCGCTCCAGAGTATGACGACTGGCAGGGCGTAAAGATCGATGCCATCCTCTTCGGCGGCCGCCGCAAGACCACCGTTCCGTTGGTTACTCAGGCTTTTGACTGGAACCACGGCACCATGATTGGCGCTCTGCTGGCTTCGGGCCAGACCGCTGCAGCAGAGGGCAGCGTTGGCACCCTGCGCCACGACCCGATGGCTATGCTGCCGTTCATTGGCTACAACGCCGGTGACTACCTGCAGCACTGGATTGACATGGGTGAAAAGGGCGGCGACCGTATGCCGTCTATCTTCCTGGTTAACTGGTTCCGCCGCGGCGACGATGGCCGCTTCCTGTGGCCGGGCTTCGGCGAGAACTCTCGAGTGCTCAAGTGGATCATTGACCGCATCGAGGGCAATGTTGAGGCCGAGGAGACCGTCGTAGGCCACACCGCTCGCGCCGAGGATATCGACCTCGAGGGTATCGACTTTGATATCGAGGATGTGCGCGCTGCTCTCGCCGTCAACCCGGAGGACTGGGAAGGTGATATGCAGGATAACGCCAGCTACCTCAACTTCCTAGGCTCCCGAGTGCCATCTGAGGTGTGGGACCAGTTCCACGCTCTAAAGGAGCGCGTAGAGAACGCCTCTTAAGCTCTAAGTTCAATAGCACCCAGCGACAGCACTGTTGCTGGGTGCTATTTTTGCAGCACCAACGTCAGATTAGAAACCGCGAATTCCCGCACACCTGGCACGCGAGTTAGCCACCAAGCCCAGCTAGGGTGGTAGCGGGGGAAGGCGAGTTTGAGCGCGCCGGTGCGCTGTGCCCAGTGGAGGCCGGCGGAACAGGGGACGTCGAAAAGCGAAGTGCCAAAGACATTCTTGGGCGGGTGACCGTGGCGGCGGGTGTAGCGATCGCGGGCAAACTCGCCGCCCACATAGTGCTCCCACAGGCCGGTCTCGTGGCCGCCAAAGGGGCCGAGCCATACCGTATAGCTCAGGATAGTCAGGCCACCCGGGCGGGTCACGCGCAGCATCTCCTCGCCCATATCCCAAGGATTGGGGATGTGCTCGGCCACGTTGGAGGAGTAGACCACGTCAAAAGAGTCATCGGCAAAGGGAAGGTTGGTGCCGTCCCCGCGCACCGAGTTGCTCAAGTGGATGCCAGCCGCAGACATTTCGCCGGCATCTGGCTCTAGTCCCACATAGTGGGCCCCGCGCCGGGCAAAAGCATCCGCAAAATAGCCCGGTCCGCCGCCCACATCGAGTACCCTCGCCCCGGGAAGCTGCACGCCCAAGTCGCGGCCGAGGTTATCTACCAGTGCGGCCGTATCTTCCGCTAGCCCACCGTAGAAAATCTCGGGGTGCGTCTGCTCAAAGCGAAAGGAACGCAACAGCTGCAAGGAGCGGCGCAGCGTGGCCATCTCACGGGTATGTCTCATAACCCACTAGGCTAATACCTCACAATGAAGATTCTTTTACTATGCTGGCGCGATTCCACCCACCCGCAAGGCGGGGGCTCGGAGCGCTACTTGGAGCGCGTGGGCGAATACCTCGCGGCGCAGGGCCACGAGGTGGTTTTTCGCACCTCCAAGCACATGAATGCCGCGCGCCGGGAGGTGCGCGACGGCGTGCGCTATAGCCGCGGTGGCGCCAAGTTCGGCGTGTATCCGCGTGCCTGGGCGGCGATGCTGGCAGGCCGTGTGGGGCTGGGTGACCTGCGCGGGGTGGATGCGGTAATCGATACCCAAAACGGCATTCCTTTCTTTGCCCGCTTGGTATCTGGAGCACCGACGGTGCTGCTTACCCACCACTGCCACCGCGAGCAGTGGCCGGTGGCAGGTCCCCTCCTGGGCCACCTCGGCTGGTTCCTTGAGTCCCGGGTGGCTCCGCGTGTGTATCGCGGCGCGCCTTATGTCACCGTTTCTGAGGCTTCCCGCGAGGATCTAGAGGCACTGGGAATTAAGGGTGCGCACATCATTGCCAATGGTCTGGACCCGGTTCCGGACCATGTGCCTTCCCTGGAGCGAGAGGCCGACGTGCACTTGGTAACGCTCTCGCGCCTGGTGCCGCATAAGCAGATTGAGCATGCCATGGATACGGTGGCGCAGACCCCGGGCGCGGTCCTGGATGTCATAGGCTCCGGTTGGTGGGAGGCTAACCTGCGTGCCTATGCCGAGGAACACGGCGTCAGCAGTCGCGTGCGCTTCCGCGGCCAGGTGACCGAGGACTATAAGCATGCCCTGCTCGCCCGGGCCGATGCCCTGCTTATGCCCTCCCGCAAAGAGGGGTGGGGCTTGGCAGTAATGGAGGCCGCCCAACATGGGGTTCCCACCGTCGGCTATACGTTTGGCCTGCGTGACAGTGTTATTAACGGTGAGACCGGCATCCTAGTAGAGCGCGAGGAAGACTTTGTTGCGGCCACCAAGCAGCTGCTTGCCGACGCCCCCTTACGCCGCACCCTCGGCTCCAACGCGCGCGATTTTGCCGCTAGCTTCTCGTGGGAGAAGACCGGCGAGCAATTCGCGGAATTGCTGCAAGGGCTAGTAGCGGACAAGCCATCCACAACGCAGTAAGCGCCCATGGAACCTGCGGCCGTGGTGCGTCCGTCTCCGCGGCTATAGCACCGTCCACGACAACCACGCCGACACCGATCCGGGACAGCTGCTTCATATCGTGTGCCTCCCATGCGCGCAGCGCCGCCCGGTACTGCGGCGAAGCCTGATCCACCACGGTCCCGTCTACGCTCAATTCCCCTGATTCCACCATGGCCACCGCCTTGGAATAGGGATCTACCGCCACACCGCCAGGCACCTCTACAAGGTTGGCGCGCTCTGGAAAGAAAGCCACTCGGCCGTCAATCTCGCGCACCAGCTGCTTATCTACTCCCGTATCCCGCGGTGCGAGCACCGCTAGCCGCCCCGGAACCGGAATCAGCTGCACTGCCGCGGCCACGGTGGCTAGTGCCGCCGGCAGGTTCGGCAGCGCACCCAGCGAGGCCACATAAAGCGGCAATGCCAGCATGGTCAGCTTTCCGCTATCGCGCAGTAGCGCCGCCCCCGGTACGTGATCGATGGACCACACCAGCACGCCGGGAACCAGCCAGAAAAACACAGCCCCGCCAAGACCAATAGCTGCCAGTATGCTCAGCCGAACGGGAACCCGCCACGCCCCGAGCAGGGCGATGATCGCCACGATGACACCGCATATCGCGAACCCGATGGCTGCTTGTGCATTCCAGATGCCGCCCAGGCGCAACAACGCGCCCCCGGTGCCGACGTGCTCTTCCGCTCGCGGGGCAAACGCAGCCACCGCCGCAGCGGTATCACCGGGCGCAGTGGGATAGAACATTCCTGGAATGGCCCACGGCAAGCACAAGACCACGCCGCCAAGTGCCACCCGCTTGCGGCAGGTCACCGCCGCGGTCACCACGGCAAAGAGCCCACCCGTAGGGGTAAGTGAAGCGCCCCACATGGCGAGCCACGCCACCCAATTGCGCTGCTTTCCGGCCCACGCGATGACCGGGAGCAGCCACGCGGCCACAGCAAGTGACCACTGGCCTTGGAGGAGGCGCTCGATAACGAAAGGATTGGCCACCGCCACCCCCATCGCGCTCACCGCGGAGGCTGTGGAGCGCGCCCAGCGCGCCGCGGTGAGCGCGGAGGACGCCGCGGCGGCAAAAATGAGCACCCGCGCCGCCCACGCGCCGCCTACTACAGCCAAGAAGCCGTCTTGCGGGGCATTGCGGGCAGGCAAACTGCCGCCGCCGAAAGCCGAAGGGGAAAGCGCCGGATGGTCAAGCAGCGCCATATCGCGCCACAGGAACTCACCGGGCAGGGCGAAGGGCCAGCACACCGCGGTCACGAGGATGAAGCCCCAGGCGAGGAGTACTAGACGCTTAGCCTTCACGGTGGCGGCGCATGTACATATAGGCAGCACAGAGCAATAGGCCGACGCCGATGGCTTTGCCCGCCCAGCCGACGACCATCAAGGCACGAATGGTGCGAATGACCGGACGCACCTCGTCGAGGCGCTCCGCGCGAGTGTCATCGGACCAGCGCATATCGGCAGCGAAGATGGAGCGATCCTCCGTATCGTTATTGGCCACCATGGTGCCGGCTTGTTTTTCGTCGGCAGCGAAGAAAATCTTGATATTTTCCCGCAGATCCACGATGGTGCCGGTGGTGGGTTCCACGGAGATATCGCGGCCGACGGTATAAAAAGGTTCCACCGTGACCCGGTCAGTGGGATCTAGGCCGAGGAGCTTGCGCGAGTCTTCGTCGTAGAATCGCTTCGCCGGACCAGAGATGCGGAAGTCCTTAGCGGCCAGCTGCTTTTCGCCGCTACCGGAATCGACCGCCTCGGTGGTGATGTTTCTGCGCATATCGGCCAGGGAAATGGGCTGAATATCGTGGTGGAAGGAATAGGTAGGGATATCGTCTAGCTTTTCCGTAGTGGTGAAGTCCACCGCCGTGGAGGATTGTGAGGCCAGATCGAAAAAGGGATAGGAGCGCTGCTCGGTTCCGGAGGGGAAAAAGTAGTTGATGCCATCTCGTTCGAAATCTGTGCGGGCCATGCCCGTGTCCACTGACGGCAGGAGGAATTCCCATTTATCCTTAGGGGCCGCCACAGGGTAGGTGGATTCTCGGTTCAACACGGAGTGCTCGGTGATTTGGGCGAGCGGAGTCTCTCCGGCGAGCAGGCGCGATAAAGAATCAGAGTGAGCGAGCGCATCGTCTTCTGCCACCTCAGCGGTCGTGGTGTTGCGCTCGATGGTGAGCAGGTCATGGTGCAGGTAGCACCAGATGGGTGCCTTCTTTTCTTGGCACTGCGGATTCTTGCTATCGCCTGTGGCCTTGGCGCCGGCGATAAAGGCGGGCGCATCCATCCACACGCCGGCAGAGGGAGCGGTCACGGTGTTGATGTTTTGGTCGAAGGCGAGGGGCCGAGTCTGATTGTTATATAGCGGTGGCACCACAGTGCCCAGCACTAAGAAAATGACGGCGGCAATGACAACCCACGCCAGTGGCGAGCGTGGCCAAAGGTAGCGTTTCATTGCAGTAATATGTCCAATCAGTTTCAGGTCGATCCGGGGTTAGGAGCAAGCGTGCAGCCGCAGGCATCTGTGAAAAGCGTACCCCAGCATCTGCCGGAGCTAGACGGTCTACGCGCGGTCGCCTCCCTTGGAATCATTGTCACCCACGTGTCCTTTCAGACCGGAACTGGGTGGGGGTTTGCCGGGCGCTTCGATTTTTTCGTCGCCGTTTTCTTTGCACTCAGCGCGTTCCTCTTGTGGCGCCGCCGCGGCTTGCACAGCTTAGCCGGCTATGCGCGCTCGCGCGTGGCACGTCTTTTACCGGCCTATTATGCCTGCGTGGTGGCGGTGATGCTCCTGCTTCCCGACGCTCACTCACTCACCCTCACCCAACTGCTGAGCAATCTTACTTCCACGCAAATTTATGTGGTCGACGGGTTGGCCCCAGGTCTTACCCATCTGTGGTCGCTGTGCGTGGAATTCTTCTTTTATCTCTTCTTGCCTGTGCTGGTGTGGCTGCTTGGAACGCTGCCGCGGCGCTGGCGCATTGCCGCCATTGCCGTGGCAGGAGTGCTCAGCTGGGCGTGGGGATTCGTGCCCTTTGTAGCCGATTACGCCAAGGACCAGGTCAACTCGCAGATCTGGCCGCCCGCGTATGCCTCGTGGTTTGCCGTGGGAATGCTGGCCGCCGAATTCGAAGAAGCCGGCATCAGTCGGCGAGTGCAGCGCGTGCTGCGGCCGCGCTGGGCGTGGTGGATCGTGGCGGCGGTGGTGCTGTGGGTTGCCAGTCGCGAGTGGTTTGGGCCGCAGGGGCTTATCCATCCCGAACCCGCGGAATTTTCTCGCCGCATCATGGCGGGCGCGGCCTTTGCTGCGGTCGTAGTGGTACCGGTGGCACTCGCCCCGGGGGAGAAATCTTGGCTGACCAGCCCACTCATGCAGGCACTGGGTACATGGTCCTATTCCATTTTTTTGTGGCATGTGGCCATCTTGGGTCTGGCCTTTCCCCTTACCGGGGTGCCGCTTTTTAGCGGGAAACCCCTGGACTTTTGGGTCATTCTGACCGTGACTGTGGTGGGCCCCGTGGTGGTTTCGGCCGCTAGTTATACGCTCATCGAGCGTCCCGGCCGGGATCTTCTCCTCGGTCGGCGGCGAAAAGACAGGCCACGCCCGCGGCACACAAGCAGCTAAGCAAGAGCGAATCACCCGCATAGGAACCAGACGTCCACGGTGCGCGGGCGAGGATGGCTCCGGCCGCAGCGACTACGCCGGGGGCGAGATAGGCGCGCGGGATGGTGGTCCAGCGCACTACCAACCACGCAGCCACGGCCGCCACTGCCGCCGGCCAGCCGGTAAGGGCCAGTGCACCAAGTGCCACGGCGGCTGAGGCAGCGCCCCCACGCGGTGCGTGCCAGGCGGGCTGGGACGGGCGGCGCGCGGCCGCCAGGAGGCACAGGCCGAGCGTCAGCAATCCCAAGGAACCTCCCAAGAGGAGGGTGGCGCGATAAACCGGCTGGGCGGTGAAGGACATATGGAAGTCGCCGGAACGGCCGGCCGGAATGACAAAAGCCTGGGTGGCGGCGTCGATCTCGCACGGGGTGAGCTCGTCATTGTCCAAATACCCGCGCAGGCCCTTATTAAAGGCGCGTCCGGTGACCAAGAGGCGGTCTTCCTCGCTGGCTTTAATCGAGTATCCAGTGGGCTCCGAGGGCTCCGGCGGGCGCCAGCCCACCTCGCGAAGGCTCACCCACGGTCCAGTGGTGCGCACACGGTGCGTGCCGGGGCTCAGGGTGAGGGAATCGCCGGGGGAGTAGCGGTGGGCGTCGATAAGCACCGGCTTGGTGGAATCTACCTTTACCCGCATGGGGCGCGGCGCCGTGAAGTCGCGGATGAGCACACCGGTATCTTGCAGCATCTGCTGGAAGAAGAATTGGTGCACATCGGGGGAGGTATCCGGCACGGTCACTACGCGCTCGACCGGCTGGCCCTCTACCCCTAGTTCCGCGATGCCGGTGCGGTGGGACAATTCCACGCGGATGGCCTCGGTATCGCCGCCGGGAACGCGGACCTCCTGTGCATGGAAAGGCTTGAGATCCACGTCCACCGCGGCACTGCCGGAGCGCACCGTAACCGTAGTGGCGCTGGTGGCCATGAGCTTTAGGCGCGGTTGGGTGAAATGACCGCGCAGCTCAATCCACCCGGAATCATCGCCCGGCGCGGGCCACCACGCGGTGGAATTTTCCCCATCCACCGCGGCCGTAGCGGACTTGTGCGGTTGGGCGCCACCGAAGGCCGTGGCATCGGCTGCCGAGGAGGAGACCGCCACGGAACCGCCGTGGGTCTCGACCTGGCTAAGAGGCCCTGCGGAAGGATAATCGCGCAGGCGGTTATTTACGTGGCTGGGGTCATCTGCAGCCAAGGGTGCGGAGATAGGGCCATCGAGGGTGCCGTAGTTGCGGTCCGAAAGCGTCGGGGTATCGGTGACGATATCGGCATCGCTATCGACGAGCTGGCGGGTGGTGGGGCCATGGTGGGCGTCGAGAAGCGCCAAGGCTTCCCCGCCGCCGGCCACGCGGACTGGGTCTGTGGGCCCTAAGGACATGCCGGCGTGGTTGAGCAAGATGACATCGACCTCGTCGAAGCGGTGGACTTCGCCGCCAAATTTACTGGCCAGGGCCTCGTCCTCACCGGTGAAGAGATCGTGGCGCACCATGATCGCGCCGATGCCCAGGCGCTGAAGGGAGCGCACGCCGGTGGCTGGGTCCTCCTTCAGTGCGGCCATGACGCCGTCGAGCCCGCGGATAGCCTCTGCTGGTACGAGTGGAACGGCATCGCGCACGGCCCAAGGGACATCGAGCAGCGGCTGGGCCGGCTCATCGCGCGTCCACCCCCAGGTCTGCCGGGCAAAGGATGCTTCCGGGTAGATAAGGGTGCGGGTATCGGCGGCATGAGTATTGATAAAGTCCGTGGCCTCGTGCCAGTAGGAGGGAACCTCCTTATACGCCCCCAGCGGCAGCAAGCGCTGCGACCATGCCGGGGAGATGACCGCGATGCACAGCAGTAGCGTGAGCGCGCCTACTGTCTGCTTCTTGGTAGGCCGCAAGCTCTGCGGTAGAGGCAGATGCGCGCAGGCGCGCGCGACACCCAAAAGCAGTGGGATGCGCACCAGCGGATCAAACTTATGCAGGTTGCGCAGCGCGGCCAGCGGGCCATCGAGAGCATCGAGGTACCACCCCGCCTGGCAGCCCAGCACCGCGATGCCCACCATTAGGACAACGGCCCACACACGCGGCAGTTTGGTGAGTCCGTAGATGCCCACGGCCGCGATGCCCATGGTGACCAGCACGAAGAAGGATTCGGTAGCCAGCGCATTGCCCGCCACGCGCTCGGTATCTACAAACGGTGTCCAGCTCGTGGTTCCGCGCAGAATTTCTGGCAGGTTGAGCCAGCGCGTGGTCACGCGAGCGGATTCGATGAATTCCGTAAACGGCGGGGCGTAGCGGCCAAGTACGATAAGCGGGCCGATCCACCACGCCGATACCGCCAGGCACCCTAGGATCCAGGCCGCGCCGGGTTTGAATGCGCGGCGGTAGAGCACAATTACCGCGGCCGGGGTGCAGGCGGCGATGGTGGCGGTGGCATTGACCGCACCCATGAGCGCTACGGGGATGGTGGCTGCGGCGGCGTCGCGCCAGGTGAGCTTGGCATTGAGGAAGGGCAGGATGACCCAGGGGGCGAGCATGACCGGCCAGGTCTCGGAAGAAATGGCGGTCAGGGTAGAAAGCGCGCGAGGCGAGAGCGCGTAGAGCATCGCCGCCACCCAGACCCACCCGCCGCGCAGGCCTACCTTGCAGGCGAGCTTATGAAAGCCGATGAAGCCAACGCTTAAGACCACCAGCCACCACAGGCGCTGGGCCAGCCAATCGGGCAGTGGCTGGGTCAAAACGAAGAAGGGCCCCTGGGGAAAAAGATAGCCATAGGCCTGATTTTGTAGTTGTCCCAGGGTAAAGGTATCCGTATAGGCGCTCAGTGCCCCGCGGAGAAAGTGCAGCGGATTGGCGGCCAGATCATGCTTGGTATCGGCAGCTGTCAGCCCCCACGGCTGCACGAGGAGGATGAGCGCTAGGGCAAAGATCCCCAGCGGGTAGGGGCGGGCAAGCCGCCCGCGGAGGGTACGCACACCTAGTTGCGGGATCCGTACTCAGGGCCGCCCAAAACCGCATCGGAAGCAGAAACCGCATTGCCTTCCGGCACGGTATCAGTGCCGGAGAACTGCGCGATGCCGATGATGGTGATGACGCCGAGCGCGATGCCCACAACAGCGCTACCGATGGCGGGGCCAAGGGTGCGCTTGTTCAAAGAATCGGTTTCCAGAGCCATGGCTAAAAATACTAGCAGCTATTTAGAAGTATTCTGCCTCATCATCGTCCGCGTCTTCCTCGTTTTCCTGCGGCACGATAAAGACGGGAAGGCCGGCATTGCGCACAATCTGATCGGCGGTGGAGTTGGTCCACCAGGCGCGGAAACCTGTCAGGGCGCGGGTGCCGGTCACGATGACATCCACGTCCAGCTCGTGTGCTGCATCAATGATGGCGGAGGAAATAGTGGTGGCGGATTCCACCAAGTGGGCGCGGCCAGCCAAGCCCAGGCTTTCGGCTAGTTCGATGCCCTGGCGGCAGATTTTCAACGCTTCCTCGTAGGCCGGATCCTCTTCAACGCCGTCCGGGGAGACGGTGGACTGGTGCATTCCAGTGCGGCTGACGGCGCGGGCGGTCTGCCGGGCTACGGGTTCCCAAGCGGTGAGGATTTCCACCGTGGTGGGCCGCAGCAGCTGGGCCGCGTGCTCGAGGGCGCGGCCGGCTCGTTCGGTGCCATCGTAGGCAATTAGCATTGTCTCGCCGTTACTCATGTGGCTAGTCTACCCACCGTTTCAGACAGAAGGCGAGGAATATTGCACACTGGAAGGCATGAAAACTCCGCGCATTCTCGCCAGCCTTGCCCTCGTGACGGCCTTGGGCGCCTGCTCCACCTCCCCTCAGGAGGACGCCGAGAGTCAGGACTCCACCACTCCAGCGGCATCGAGCTCACCGGCCGCGACGCAAGAGACGCAAGAAGAGACTTCGCAGGAAGCAGCCCCGCAGCAGGACATCCGCGCCATGGCCGCCTCTGTGTTGATGCCCCCGGTCACCAATTACGACGATGCCAAGGCCAAACTAGATGCTGGTGTGGGCGGAATCTTTATCCCCAGCTGGGCGGATCCCAACCTGCTGCAGGAGGAGGGCCGCGATATTAATGCCCTGCGCCAAGAGGTAGGCCGCGACTTTGAAGTCTCCATCGATTTTGAAGGCGGGCGCGTGCAGCGTTTCTCAGAGATCTTGGGCGAGTATCCCGCACCGCAGCAAATGGCAGCCGAGCGTTCCCCGCAAGAGGTGGAACAGCTCGCGCACGAGATTGGTACCACTCTCAAGGCGCATGGCATCAACGTGGACTTCGCGCCGGTGCTCGATGTCGATGGCAATGGCCTAGAGGTGGTGGGCGATCGGTCCTTTTCCACCGACCCCGCACAGGCGGGTGAATACGGCGCCGCCTTTGCGCGCGGGTTGGATTCCGCTGGGGTGAAGGCCGTATTCAAGCATTTCCCGGGCCATGGACGTGCCTCCGGTGATACCCACTTGGCCGAGGCAGTCACCCCGCCGCTTGAAGATCTGGAGGGCCATGAGTTCATTCCTTTTAAGACCGCCCTTCCCCAAGCGCCGCATGCCGCGCTCATGATGGGCCACCTCGCCGTGCCCGGTTTGGGCGATGGCCAGACTCCTGCTTCTATGCTGCCGGAGGCTTATGGCTTGGCTCGCGAGACCCTGCAGTACGACGGCCCTATTTATACCGATGACATCGGTGGCATGAAGGCGATTGCGGATTCGCTCCCGCTTGCCGACGCCGTCGTGACCTCCCTCAATGCCGGTGCCGACATGCCCCTGTGGTCCACCGAGGGCGATATCAATGCGGTAATCGATGCCGTTGTCGGTGCCGTGGACGAGGGGCGCCTGCCGCGCGAGCGCCTCGAGGACGCGGCCCGCCATGTCAGCGTTCCACCGGCTGACGTTGCACCCGAGGCCGCACAGGACTAGGAAAAATACCACTAAAACCGTTAACCTTTAAGGCGTGAAAAAGGCAGAAGGAAAAAACGGTGCTAAAGGCTGGCTCATCGCGCTCGGTGTATTTGTCGGCCTTGTCCTGATCGCGGGTATTGCTTATGTCTGGGATGTCGCGGCAAACCAGGACAAGATTCCGCGCGCCGTTTCCGTCAACGGCGTGGACATCTCCGCCATGGATCGCACTGCCGCCGTGGAGAAGCTCGAAGATGAGCTTGCGGGCGTAGAGACCGAACCCGTTTCCGTCACCTCCGGTGACCTTCACACAGAACTCGTCCCTTCCGAATCGGGCCTTGCCCTGGATAACCAGCGGGCCGTGGACAATATTAAGGAGCCTTCCCTCAACCCTTTCACCCGCCTGTATAGCTTCTTCCGTTCCACCCGGGATATTCCGGTAGAGACCAACGTAGATGAAGCCCAGCTGCAGCCTGCCTTGGAGCGGGTGAAGAAAAACCTTTCCACCGACCCTGTCGATGGCATGTTGGAGCTTAACAACGGCGAGCTCAAGGTCACCGACCCGAAGCTTGGCCAAACCGTGGATGCCGGCTCCTTGCACAACGCGGTCACAGAAAACTGGCTCGATTCCGAGGGCGTGGACGTGGACCCAGAAGAGGTAGAACCGGCCATCAATGATGCGGCCATCGAGGCCATGCGCACCGGCGACGCCGCTAAGGCGCTGGATAATCCGATTACCTTGAAGGCTAAAAATAATGTCACGGCTACCCTGAATAAGCCGGAAATCTCCCAATTCACCAGCATTGAAAAGAAGGACGGCAAGCTCAAGCTCGCCGTGGATACCAACCGCGCGCAGGAGCTGTTGGTGGAGCGCTCTGAGGGCGCCGATGTGCCCGGGGTGAATGCCAAGATTTCCTTCAACGGCAATGACAAGCAGGTCACCCCGTCCGAAGATGGCGAAATCATCGACTGGGAACCGACCATGAAGGATTTTGACAAGCGCGTGACCGGCGATGACCGCGAGTGGGACGCAACCTATAAGCCGGACCCAGCCAAGTTCACCACCGAAGATGCCAAGAAGGCGACCTTCAACGATACCGTCGGTGAGTTCACCACCGAGGGCTACTCGGCTGCCTCGGGCAAGAACATCGAGCTGGTAGCCCAGCAGGTCAACGGTGCCGTGGTCAACCCGGGCGAGACCTTCTCGCTCAACGGCTACACCGGCCCGCGCGGCACTGCCCAGGGCTATGTGGAATCCGGCATCATTATTGATGGCCACTCCGGTTCCGCCGTCGGCGGTGGCATCTCCCAATTCGCCACTACCTTGTACAACGCTGCCTACTTTGCGGGCATGGAAGATACCGCCCACACCCCGCACTCGTACTATATTTCGCGCTACCCCGCCGGCCGCGAGGCCACCGTTTACGAAGGCGCCATCGACCTGCAGTTCACCAATACCTTCAACACCCCGGTCCGCATTGAGACCGACTTCGGGGGCGGCAAGATTACCGTGCGTTTGAAGGGCACCAAGACCGTTGACGTTGAGTCTGTGAACAATGGCCGCTGGGCCAATACCGACCCACAGCCGATGTCTGTGCCAGGCAGCGACTGCTCGCCTTCCTCTGGTGCGCCAGGCTTTACGACGTCTGATACCCGCATCATCAAGGACCTCGGCGGCAAAGAGCTCTCCCGCGAGACCACCACCACGGTCTACGACCCGCAGCCCATCGTCCGCTGCGGCTAGTAGGCTCGGAGCCATGGAAGAGAGAGCTCTGACAACGCTCATCTTTGGCAATGTGGTTATCGAATCGAACCTGCGCGGGGCAGAGCTGCGCGTTTACAGCGAAGATTGGCGCGGATATCAGCTTCGGACTGACCTTGGAGTGACGTTCCGTGCCCCGCTGGATAATATCCGTGGCACCGTGCCTCAGCGTGATATGGCCGAGCTTGTGGAGAGATTCTTGAAGCCGGCCGCCGCAGAACTAGAGGCGCACTATCCAGGCGGGGTAGAGCGGGCACAAAAAGAACTTGCCCAGTGGTTAAGCGCCACAGACTAGCAAGAAAATTCCCCCCCGAAAATTGGAGCCGACGACGGGAATCGAACCCGCGCTAGCAGCTTGGGAAGCTGCAGTTCTACCATTAAACTACGTCGGCACTGCGCACTTGTGCGCTCCGGCCTACTATACACCTTGGCCTTCGGCATGAGTAGAATTGGGGCCGTGCTTCTTTCAGATCGTGATATCCGTTCCGCCATCGACGCCGAAGAATTGGGCATCGAGCCCTTCGACAGCGAGCTTATCCAGCCCTCCTCGGTAGACGTGCGCTTGGATAAATATTTCCGCGTATTCAATAACTCGCGGTATACGCATATTGACCCCAAAGAGGAAATGCCGGATCTCACCACCTTGGTGGAGGTAGAAGAAGATCAGTCCTTCATCCTGCACCCAGGCGAGTTCGTCCTCGGTGCTACGTTGGAAAAGTTCACCCTGCCTGCAAACTTGGCAGGCCGCTTGGAGGGCAAGTCTTCCCTCGGTCGCCTAGGATTGTTGACCCACTCCACCGCGGGCTTTATTGACCCAGGCTTTTCCGGTCACATTACGCTCGAGCTTTCTAATACAGCCAACCTGCCCATTGCCCTGTGGCCGGGCATGAAGGTGGGACAGCTGGCGATTTTCAAGATGACTTCAGCAGCTGAAAGCCCTTATGGCACGGGTTCGCTGGGGTCGAAGTACCAAGGCCAGCGTGGCCCGACGCCATCGAAGTCTTACCTGAATTTTCGATAGGCTTAAACCGGTATTCACATAAGGCCTTTAAGATAAGGCCTTATGCGTATGACTGTAATCGGCACCGGATACCTGGGTGCAACCCATGCTGCGTGCATGGCCGAGCTCGGCCATGAAGTACTAGGCGTGGACGTAGATGAAAATAAGATTTCCGCTCTTAAATCGGGCCAGGTTCCGTTCTATGAACCGGGCCTGCCGGAGGTTCTCGAGCGCAATATCGAGGCCGGACGCCTCGATTTCAGCACGGACTACGAAGAAGCAGCCGAGTTCGGCAATCTGCACTTTTTGGGCGTCGGAACTCCGCAGCGCCGTGGTTCCTACGCGGCGGATATGACCTACGTTAAGGCCGTTATTACGGACTTGGTGCCCAAGCTCAAGGGCGATCACATCATCTTCGGTAAATCTACCGTCCCGGTCGGCACCGCCGCGGAACTCCAGGAACTAGCCAATGAGCTTGCCCCAGAAGGCGCCACCGTGGAAATTGCCTGGAACCCGGAGTTCCTGCGCGAGGGCTATGCCGTCAAGGACACCATCACCCCAGACCGCATCGTGCTCGGCGTTGGTGAAACCAACAATGAAAGTCGAGCTGAAGAGGTCGCGCGTGAAGTCTATGCCCAGCCGCTCTCGCAAGACACCCCATTTATTGTCACGGACTGGCAGACCGCGGAGCTGGTCAAAGTCTCCGCTAACGCATTTCTAGCCACCAAGATTTCCTTTATCAACGCAGTCTCCGAAATCTGCGAGATTGCGGGCGCGGACGTGACCGCGCTTGCCGACGCCATTGGGCTCGATGAACGCATCGGCCGCAAGTTCTTAGGCGCCGGTCTCGGCTTTGGTGGCGGTTGCTTGCCCAAGGATATTCGCGCCTTCATGGCCCGCGCCGGCGAACTTGGCGCCGACCAGGCGCTGACCTTCCTGCGCGAGGTAGACGCTATCAATATGCGCCGCCGCGACCGCGTGGTAGACCTTGCCAAGGAAGCCTTTAATGGCTCTCTGCTTGGCCACCGCGTGACTGTGCTGGGCTGTGCGTTTAAGCCCAATTCCGATGACGTGCGCGATTCGCCCGCCCTTGCCGTGGCTGGTTCCTTGTCCTTGGCTGGTGCGGCAGTGACCGTCTATGACCCAGAAGGTATGGACAACGCCAAGAAGGTATTCCCTACTCTGGATTACGCCGCAAACACCGATGACGCCCTGCGCGAGGCCGAGCTGGTGATTCTTGCTACCGAATGGAAGCAATTCAAGGAATTGGATCCGCAGCAGGCGGGCCAGCTCGTGGACAATAAACACATTATCGACGGCCGCAATGTGCTGCCTGTCGCCGATTGGCAGCAGGCAGGGTGGAAGGTTGAGGCCTTGGGCCGCACCCTCTAGGCGGATTCGGACAGGCTAAAAGTAGAGGCTGAGCAGCGTCGATGCTGGCTCAGCCTTCTGCTTAGGCTTAAGCTTTTGTACGCTTTGGCACCGTGAAAGCCGCAATGGCTGTGGTGATGGGAACCGCGAGGGTCAATGCCATCGCGCCCACTCCGGAACGCAGCAGTTCCGTTGCGACGAGATCGCTGCTCAAAATCTGTCCGGCAGGGCGTTCTGCTGCGGTAATCAGCATGAGCAGCGGCAAGGTCGCGCCGGTATAGGTGAGAATCAGCGTATAGACCATGGAGGCAATATGGTCGCGGCCCACCTTCATTGCGGAGAGGAAAAGCTGTGTAGGGCGGGCATCAGGATCCGCTTCGTGGAGTTCGGTAATGGTGGATGCTTGGGCCACGGCGACGTCGGCAAGGCTGCCCAAGGCGCCAACTACAAAGCCGCATAAAAGCACGCCCACGATGGATACGTTGGGCATATAAAGAAGTAGCTTCAGGTTGTCCTCGGAACTATAGCCTTGTAGCTGCGAACTATCGATAGCGGCCCACGCTAAGGCTGCTGCAAGAATGAGAGCGGTGAGGGAACCACCCACCGCCGATGCCGATTTCCAATTCATGCCGTGGACGAGAGGAACGGCCAGCAGAATGATGGCAGAGCAGGCGACAAGGGCGGACCACAGGGGATTATGGGCGTCGATAAGAGCGGGGACGAGGAACGCAAAGATCACGCCTAGGCTGAGCGCCAAGCCGATAAGGGCGCGCACGCCATGCCACGCCGCAAAAGCGATAATGACGACGGCTACGATTACTGCCCACAGAGCTAGGTTTCCGGTGCGCTGATAATCAGCAAAAGCATAGGACACAGCGCCGGAAGGGTCATCTGCCTTAGAAAGAACAATTTTGTCGCCCGGTTTAAGCTGCGGATCGCCGGCATTGCCGTAGGTGACCAATTGGGTCATGCGTCCTTCGTCCTCGCCGGAGGTGATATTGACTAAGGCGCGGTCGCACTGCACTTCCTCAGACCCAGGAATGAGCGGCGGTTTATCAAAGGCCTGTCCAGTAAGTTCCGATTGGCAAGCAGAGTGATCTGTCGTGTCGACCGTGCCCTCGACCTGTGGGTGGTTGAGGGCATAGGTTTGCTGAAAATCGGTGGAGGTGTGCTCGCTGGCTGGGCTAGTAGGCCACAGCAATGCCATGCCCGCAATGGTGGCTATAAGAGCTATGACGAGCACGCCGAGCAAGGCTAAGCGCCAAGGATGGTGAGCTATCGAAGTAGAGAGCCGACCCCGTGAACGAGGGGTCGGTTGAGGTTTAGGTGCCGCAGAATGTCTTCCCATGCACCATATTGTTATGGATTATTACTATCATTAGCAACTTGCGGGGAAGAAAGCTACTGCTTATAGCTCACCAGGAAGTTGCCAAGGCGCTCAATGGCGTTTTCGATTTGGGATGCCCACGGCAGTGTGACTACGCGGAAGTGATCTGGGGTCGGCCAATTAAAGCCGGTTCCCTGCACCATGAGGATCTTTTCCGCCTTCAAAATATCCAGCATGAGCTTGGCATCATCATGGATTTCATACACATTCGGATCCAAGCGCGGGAAGAGATAAAGCGAGCCCATAGGCTTTACCGCGGAAACGCCGGGAATCTCATTGAGCTTCTCGTAGGCGATATTGCGCTGGCGCAAAAGACGCCCGCCGGTACCAGTGAGCTCGAAGATGGACTGCCGGCCACCCAATGCCACCTGGATGGCGTGCTGCGCCGGTACGTTCGGGCACAGGCGTGTTCCGGCAAGTAGCTCAAGGCCTTCGATGAAGCCACGGGCGTGGTGCTTAGGGCCTGTAAGTACCATCCAGCCGGCACGGTAGCCACACACGCGATAGGCCTTGGATAAGCCATTAAACGTGATGGTGAGAAGGTCAGGGGCTAGGGAAGCGATGGAGATGTGCTGCGCGCCGTCATAAAGAATGCGGTCATAGATCTCATCGGCCAAGATGAGCAGGTTATGCTCGCGGGCGATGCTGACAATCTTCTGCAGTACTTCGCGCGAGTAGACCGCACCCGTTGGGTTATTAGGGTTAATGACTACGATGGCTTTGGTCTTATCCGTAATCTTGGACTCGATGTCCTCGATGGATGGATTCCAATCATCCTCCTCATCACACAAGTAGTGCACTGGGGTGCCACCTGCCAGAGAAGTAGCTGCGGTCCACAATGGATAATCCGGTGCTGGGATGAGAACCTCATCGCCGTTATTAAGCAGCGCTTGGGTGGTCATGCTGATGAGCTCGGAGACGCCATTGCCCAAGAAGACATCGTTGATGTCGAAGGGTGGGAAATCCTCCAGCTCGTAGCGGGTAACGATGGATCGGCGGGCAGGAATGATTCCCTTGGAGGTGGAATAGCCCTGGGAAGTAGGCAGGGCGGCGATCATATCGCGCATGATGACATCGGGTGCTTCGAAGCCGAAGACGGCCGGGTTACCGGTGTTGAGTTTCAAGATGGTGTGGCCATCGAGCTCCATGCGTTCCGCTTCCGCAGAGACCTCGCCGCGGATGTCATACGCGACGCCCTTGAGTTTGTCGGATTGGTCAAAGATGCGGTGTTTGGGAGAAGTCATGGGAATATTGTGCCACGATTCACAGCTGCACAAAATGCTTCAACACCGGCGATGACTATTTTTTATTCCACTCGCTGAACTTCCGCTTCGCCAGATCCATGGCTTGGCCGGTGATTTCGCCAGCTTGCATACGGCGATCGGCCCACATCTTTTCCTCGATCATTTTTTGCTGCGCGCGCTCATGCGCCGTGAGAGCGCGAATCTCGCGCAGCTGTTGCCGCTCAATCTGGCGTACGGATGGTGCATGCCACGAGGAGGGGCCGACCTTGGCGACGTAGAGCATGATCCACAAAATCGGAATGAGGGCGGCTGCCGTGACGCCACCTAACAGTAGCCATGGGTTGCTCATGGTAGCGCTCAAGAAGATCAGCGTGGGGCTTGCTACTGCAAGCACCACAGAGCCGGAAAGGGCAGTCGCAAACTTCGGTTTCTTGCCTGCATTATGCGCACGGGTGACGTCTCCCCGGGAATAAATCTTGACCTCGTGGGAACCACGCGCCGGAATGTCTTGGAAGACGGGCACGAGGTCTTGGTGGGTGCTGGCGCGCATGACGTCGTCCGAGCGGTCCTCGAACTCCTCCATGGTTAACCGGCCTTCACCCACGGCGCGGGCGAGGTCATTGATGGCATCGTTGCGCTCGGAATCGGACAGGCGCAGAGTCCGATTGACAGGGGAAGAACCAAAGTTATTACTCACGTTTTCCAGTCTAGGAAAATTCTGCTCTTCCAGGGACGTGCTCTCAGCGAACGCAGCCTATAGGTCCTTGGATTCAGCGTCAGGGCTCTTCTCGTCTTTCTTTTCTTGCTGGTTTCCGCCTACCAGGCTGGCCAAGAATGGGAAGATGGCGACGGTAAGCGCTCCACCGGAGACGAAGATCGAGGCATTCTCGGCCTCCATGATTCCGGAATTGACCGCCAGGGACGTTACCGCCACGATGATCGGCAGACCGGTAGCGGAATACAAACCTACTTGGAGGCGCTCGCGGAAGGTTTCAATATCAGATCCGGTATGCCCAACATTTTCGCGCAAGAAGACGGGCAGGCCACGCGTCACCAAGATGAGAGCCGGAATGCCCAGTACCTTCCACGGATTATGAGCGATGGTATCCCAGCTAATGCTCATCCCAGAGACCACAAAGAAGACCGGAATAAGCATCGAATAAAACACCACATCGAGGCGGTGCTCTAGGCGGCGGTGGAACTCATCCGGGATAATGCGGTTCAAGATGATGCCGGCAGCAAAGGCACCGAGCACAATATCGAGTTCAAAGACTGCGGTAACGGCCATAAGAATGGCCAGAATAAGAATGATAAGACGCAGAATCGTTTGGTTGGTTGAACCCGCACCAGAGATAAAGGCGGTCTTTACCCAAGGGATCGTTGATGCGATAGCCGCCGGCATGATGGCGACAGCAACGGCGATGATGATGAAGAACAACAAAATGATCATCGTCGTCAGCGTGGAACGAGTACCCAGCAATAGTGCCATTGCGGTAATGGGGGCGACCTCACCAATGGCACCGTGAATCATCACAGAGTTGCCCACCTTGGTGCCCAGAATGCGGTCCTGCTTCAGCATCGGCGTGAGCGTGCCCAGCGCCGTTGAAGTCAGTGCCAAGGCAACCACGATGGCACCGGGCACGTTATCTACTAGGAAGTAGGCGCCCACTCCACAGGCGAGGGCACAGATTGCCCAAGTGGATAACGCCGTTCCGGCTTCCTTGGTTTTGAGGGTGGAGATTTGAATTTCAAAGCCCGCGAGGAGAAACAACGCTCCCACGCCAAGCTCCTTGAGCATTTCGATGCCTTCGTCCTCGGCGGCTAGGTCAAGCACCGAAGGGCCAATAATCATGCCGAAAATCAGCAAGAGGGCTACCGATGGAAGACGGTGGCCTAACATATAGGAGACCAGCGGCGCCAGCAGGGCCGCGGCCATGATCCAAGCGAAGGAGACGAGGGAGTGTGTATTTTCGGTCGCGCCTGCCGCCAGCAGCAGGGCATCGGTGGGGAGTCCCGCATTAAAATGCATGGACTACAGCGTACGCACCCATGCCCCTGCGCGCCTACTCAGATTCAGGCGGCTGTGGCGCGCTTTCCGACGCCGGCGGTGCCGGAGCCGCCGGTGGTGCTGGCGGGGCAGCCTGTGGGGGCTTCGGGGCCGCAGGCGGCGTCGGTGCCGACGGAGCAGAAGGTGCACTTGGTGCAGGCGCAGCAGGTGCCGCGGGCGCAGCGGGTGCGGCCGGTGCTGCGGGTGCGCTAGGTGGAGTTGGAGCGCTTGGTGCCGCGGGCGCTGCGGGAGTTGCCGGTGCTTGGGGAGTTTGCGGTGCAGCTGGCGTTGTCGGTGCTGATGGAGCAGAAGGTGCACTTGGTGCAGGCGCAGCAGGTGCCGCGGGCGCAGCGGGTGCGGCCGGTGCCGCAGGTGCGCTTGGTGGTGTTGGAGCGGCTGGTGCTTTCGGTGCAGGTGCTGCTGGGGCACTCGGTGGGGTAGGCGCGGTCGGTGCGGCGGGAGTTGCCGGCGCTTGGGGAGCTTGCGGTGCAGCTGGCGGCGTCGGTGCTGATGGAGTAGAAGGTGCACTTGGCGCAGGCGCAGCCGGTGCCGCAGGTGTGCTGGGAGCTGCCGGCGCCGAGGCGGACGGGGCGGGGGCGCTGGGAGCATCGGAAGTGGGGGCGTCGGCAAGCGGGGCAGCGTTGGTGCCGGTGGACTTCTGGTGGCGCACCGGAGTGGCAAGGAAGGCCTTGGGGTGGGGCTCAGGCAGGGTGCCGGCCTCATCGAGGGAAATGGAATTGCGCAGCATCACTGCCACGTCATTGACCTTGGCGGCGGGGGTGGAATCCTGCGCCAAGGACTTCACGCCGCCGGTCATCATGACATTACAGAAGGGGCAACCGGTGGCAATTTCTTCCGCGCCGGTCTCCAAAGCCTGCTCAGTGCGGAAGTCATTGATGCGGGTGCCAAGCTTTTCTTCCATGAACATGCGGGCACCGCCGGCGCCACAGCAGAAGGCTTCGTCGCGGTTCTTGTCCATCTCGCGCAGTTCCACGCCGGTGGCCTCGAGTAGCTCGCGTGGGGGATCGAAGACCTTATTGTGGCGACCGAGGAAGCAAGGGTCGTGGTAGGTAATCGGCTTGCGGTTCTCCGGCGTGCGCGGCACTGGTTTGAGCAGGCCTTCGCGTACCAGGCGGTTGAGCAGCTGGGTGTGGTGGAAGACGTCGAAATGCCCGTCAAAGTCCGGGTACTCGTTGCGGATGGTGTTAAAGCAGTGCGGGCAAGTGGTGATGATCTTGCGCTGGCCCTCCGGTACGCCGTCGAAGGCGTTGTTGAGGGTCTCCACGTTTTGCTGCGCCATCATCTGGAAAAGGAACTCGTTGCCAGCGCGGCGGGCAGGATCGCCCGTACAGGTCTCGCCGGTGGAGAGGACACCAAACTTCACGCCCGCGGTATGCAGCAGGTCTACGACCGCACGGGTGGTGCGGCGGCCGTCGTCATCATAGGCGCCGGCGCAGCCCACCCAGAGCAGGTATTCCATATCGGAGAAATCGGCCTCGTCCTCACCGATGATGGGCACGTCGATGCCATCGGCGCGGGCCTCATCGATCCAGGCGCGGCGCTCAGAATTATTCCGGCCCCACGGGTTGCCCTTGTTTTCCATGTTTTTGAATAGGCCGGTGAGCTCGGAGGGGAAGTCAGATTCAGCGAGCACCTTGAAGCGGCGCAGGTCTGCGATGTGGTCGATGTGCTCAATATCGGTAGGACACTGATCCACGCACGCACCACAGTTGGTACAAGACCACAGCACATCATCATCGATAACGCCGGCCATGGACAGTACATCCAAGCCCTCGTGCGGGTTGTAGTTATCCAGCGCTCCCTGGCGCAGGTCCATCATGAGCTTTTTGGGGCTCAGTGGCTTCTCGGTATTCCAGGCTGGGCATAGCTCCTGGCAGCGACCACACTCGGTACATGAAGTGGAATCCAGCAGCATCTTCCAGCTGCCTGGTGTGATGTCCTCTTCCAAATCCGGGGTGGGCAAGGACTGCAGTGCCTTTTCACCGGTGGCATTGCGTTGGAAGAAAATATTGAAAAAGCTGGTGAAGCGGTGCCACATGACGCCCCACTGGAAATTGCGGGAGATAAAGACGATAAACAGCATGCCGGACAGCAGCTTGAACAGGGCGAAGAAGCTCACCAGGGCCGGTGACTCGGGGAAGAGCTTGGCCAAGTGGATACTCAAGAAATCCGCCCAGGCGGAACCGCCGCCGTAGGTGGCGATCTTGGTGGACTTCACCAAGATCATGCCGAGGCCCTCGGAAAAGACGATGAACTCTACCCAGCGTGCGGAGGCGGTCTGGGAGTTGAAGAAGCGGCTGCCACGCTCGGTATCGCCGAGCTTGAGGCGCACACCGATGAGGAAGCCAATGCCGAGCACCGTCGCGATGCCCAAGACTTCTTCCACAAAGTGGTAGACCGGCCAGTGGCTGAGCCACGGCCAGCCCTTATTCGGTGCGAAGGTTTGGATATAGGCCTCGAACCACACCAGGATGCCGAAAAGGAAGCCCACCATCACCAGCCAGTGGGCGGCATTGACTAGAGGTTTTCCCTTGAAATGGGAGTGGCCAAAGACCTCTGCAATCACGCGCCATAAACGCTTGCCTATATTATCGGTGCGTTTGAGCTGGGTAGGCCCGCCCGAGCGGATGAACTTGAAGAGGGCCCATACGCGGGTGAAAAAGTACAACCACACCGGAATCGATGCGGCTATAGCGATCCAACCGAACACGGTGGTCATGCGTGCTCCTTTAAAACTGATGCTCCACGTTTCTCTCTACCTTAAAGCCTAGGGCTGGAAATCAGAGAGTCTGCATTCAGTGCGGAGGCGTGACGTCCTAATAACGAAAGCCGCCCTCAGCCTCTGCGCGATCGAACGCACGAGAAGCGATAGGCACCATACGCAGCTTTCGGGGCAGTACTGAGAATGCGACTCTGACGCTGCGAGAGAAAAGCTTGAGCCTGCGCGCGTCCTTCTTAGTCCACTCCCAACCCAGTTTGTTTCGCAGCTTGTCAGGAATGAGACCAATAGCTACCCACAACAAGAGGCGTGAAGCATATGGAGAAATAGGGCGCCACAGCCAGTTAGGGACTTTGGGATCAGGGCTGTCTAGTGTCAACCCATTGATAATGCGAGAACGCTCAATGGTTTCGCTTATTGAGAGCTCATCGATCATGCGATCCATGTATTTTTCATACTCGGCATATGACTTAGGTGCATCATCGGGTTCAGCGACGCCATAGAAGCTGTACCAAGTCCGAGTCTCCTGGAATAAACGCTCGCGCTCCTCGCTGCTCAGAGGGTTCATGAAATTGCCCGCCAAGGCATATGGCATAGCAGCGAAAGTGGCGTGCGCCCAGTAATAGACCTCAGGGTTTAGAGGGTGGTAGCGACTTCCATCGGGGTGAGTTCCCTTAATGTCTTTGTGAAAATCACGAATCATGATGCCAACTTCTGGGCCCTCATAAACTGTTCGAATAATTGGGAACGCAGAGCGGACCAAGCGGGCTACCTCATTGTCAAAGACATTGGAGTGCTGGACCAGGGAACGGCTAATGTCGCGGTGTGCAATTTGGAGAAGTCCGGCGGACAGAGCGACGAAAGCGGAACGCCAATCACCAAAACGCTGCCACAGTAAAGAATCTGGACCAAGCTCTGGGAGTTCCGGCTGGCTTGGATGGGCCGTGGAGTCAACGAAAGTAGTGCTGGTGGGATTGCTCAGGTTAGTCATCATGCCTCCTTGAGGGCGGTAGCTTTATTGCGCTGTTAGGTAGTGGAAGAGACGGTCTGGGCGTCATAGTTGCTAGCAGTTGTAAATGCGTGCGCGCCGGCGTCGAATCCTGCAAGGGTAGTTCGTATGCCGCGGACGGTACCCGGCTGAACTAGCCACTTATCGTGCTTTACAGTCAGTGCGCCTGGACCGCGAATCTCCAATTGGCGTACGTATCGACGGCAGTGATCAGCGCGCGCTTCTACTGCTGCGAGTGGATGCCGCTTCAAGTAAGAATCCTGTGGCACTGGCCCATCAACGAATAAAGTATTGGGAAGCCCCAGTACCTCAATTCCGTGATGAAGATATAAGTCATCGATCTTGGTATGCGGCCGTCCTGGAACTGAAATCCATGGTGAACTTTCTCCGGTAGCTCGGATAAGAACATCAAAAGATCGGGATTCAAGTCCCGATTCTCCACTGTAGGAAACGGTCCAGTGACCTTCTTCAGCATCGAATTCTGCTGCCGTTACCTCTGTCGATCCGCGGAATATGGCACCGCTCGCTTCGACGGCAGCTTCGAGGTGCTGCGAAATCGACGCCGGTGACCCATCGGTTCTGGTCAGTCGAAGGTACGGGGTGCGAAAATGAAAAGACCGAGAGACCCTTGGCGCATTAGGCGAGGTGAACTGACCTCCGATCTCCGAGTTCTTATCAAAAAGTGTCGTGTCGAATCCGGCGAATGCGCACTCAGAGGCGGCAGCGCATCCTGTCACCCCGGCTCCAATCACGGCAACGGTTGGTCGACGGTAGGGCTTGAACATTACTGTTCCTTTCGAGGTTGCAACGGTAGGGTGCGGAACCTTTCGTATCGAGTAGTGGATTTGGGGGTTAAAATTATCGCGGGATGATATGTGATGATACACACATTTATTGTTGATGTGAAGCGCATCACACAAAATGTGTAGTTGTGTGATGTCTTGAGATGCTAGGGAAGAAAACGGAGAAACCTACCTAGGCGAAGGGCAGCGGTCATAAGGCTGCCGTAGAACCGGCGTGGTAGCCACCGCGGACCTCGCATCGGCATAATTCGCTGGGCGGAAATGTTCTTGGCCTCTGTGTACTTTGTCAGGCCTTCTTCACCATGGCGGCGAGCTACACCGGATTCTTTTACTCCTCCCAGTGGGGTAGAAATTGATGCCCACGTCGCGGCGTAACCGTCATTAATGGTGACACCTCCGGCGTCTATTCGTTCTGCGATGTCGCGCGCAGTCTCCGGCTTGCCAAACACGGATGCGTTTAGTCCATACGAGGTTTCATTTGCCAGGAAAATTGCCTCATCGATGTCACGAACTCGTTGGACAAAAACTACTGGTCCAAAGACTTCCTGGGTTGCCAATTTGATGTCCGCGCCCACATTGGTCAGAACAGTGGGTTCGAAATGATATGGACCGATGTCTGGTCGGGGCTTTCCGCCTGTAAGGACAGTTGCTCCTTTTGCTCTTGCATCATCAACCAATCCTTGCACTCGGTCCAGTTGCTCCGGACCGATCAAAGAGCCCATAGTGTAACCCCAATTCAGTCCCTTGCCTAAGACGATGGATTCCGTGGCTCTTTGAAAGGCTCTTAAGAATTCATCATAGATGGACTCAGGAACATATATTCGCTCGATGGATACACAGAGTTGTCCAGAATTGGAAAAGCAGGCCGTGGCTATGGTGTCAATATGCTTTTCGATGTCTGCATCGGGAGCAATAATCATCGGGTTTTTACCGCCAAGTTCAGCGGAGTACCCTACGAGCCGCTCACCCACCGTTTTTCCTAAAATCTTGCCGGTTTGGGTAGAGCCTGTGAACATGAGGTAATCGCACTTCTGTGAGATGGCACCACCTACAACTTCCCCAGAGCCCGTGACGATTTGTAGAACATCATGGGGAAGACCCGCCTCTTGGAGTAAGCGGAGAGAAATGAGATTTGAAAAGGGCGTGGACCAATCTGGTTTCGCTACCACTGCGTTTCCTGCAATTAGGGCTGCAATGGCATCAGAAATCCCTAGGGCGAGAGGATAGTTCCAAGGGCTAATCTGGCCCACGACTCCCTTGGGGAGCCTTTGTAGAGAAGTGCTGGTAATTAGGGGGAACGCCCCCGGCCGCTTAACGGTCGGTAGCAGTTTAGGGGCAATGTTGGCGTAGTAGCGTGCATTGTTAAGCACGTCGAGCACCTCGTCGTATGCAGCGGTGCGATCCTTGCCAGTTTCTAGCTGGATGAAATCCGCAAGGAGTTCTCGGTGCTTTCCCACAAGGCGGTGGAATCGCCGGAAAATCTTCACTCGGTCTTTGACGTCAAGTTCTGCCCAACCTTTTTGAGCTTTGCGGGCACGCAGAAAGGCTTCATCAACATCTGCGTCGGTTCCCGTTCCAACCCAGCCAAGTTCTTCATCAAAGAGCGGCGAGTTAACGGCATGGTGTTCACTGCTATCTAAGGAGCCGGTAGCGAAGTTTGTAGATAGTTGCTGCAGCTCCGATAAAAGGTCCTGAGGTAAGGGTCGTTCTTCCAGGCGGTGTGGTAATGGCATGAAAAGCTACTCCAGAAAGCTAAAGGTTCGTGAGCTGGTCTGCTCACGAACCCGGTGTGGATGAATTAGAACGGGCAGCCTGCAGCGCGGCGTGCTGCAACTGCGTCATTAGAATCGCCTTCGGCATTCGGTTTAGCCGTATCGGAAGCCTCGGCGGCTTCATTCTTGGGCTGGTAGGCCTGAATGGTCTTAGGCTCCTTGTATTTGCCCTCGATCATGCCGTTTTTGATCATTAGTGAGCGGCCCGGTTCCATGAAGCGCTTGTCCTCGGGGAGGAGAGTGAAAACCTTTCGAATAGCCTTAGCTATGCGATCGAAGCGCTTTTGGTCTCGCGAGGTCCATTCCAGATCTAGAATCCGGCGATACTTTTCTGGCAGGGTGCCAATAGTGAGCCAGATAGTGCTGCGCATGATCGGCTTCCAGATACTTTTCCACAACCGAGGCGGGACACCATCGGGGGCCTTGACTGGTTCTACACGAGCTGTGCGCAGCGCGAAGTCGACCGTCTCGTTGCGCTCAAGCACGTTTTCAACCATGTCATCCATATAGGCGACGAGATCGTCATAGTTGTCAATGACTGGGCGCTCAGACATGCCGTACTTATCCCACCACGTCACGCCTTCGCGGACCAGTTGATCGCGCTCAGCCTTGGTGAAAGGCGTGCCAAATAGATCCTGTGCATAAATAACGCGATAGACAAAGGTGGCGTGAGCCCACCAGTAAGTTTCCGGATTGAGGGAGTGGTATCGCTCGCCGCTTTGCAGGGTTCCTTTGATAGTCACGTGATAATCGCGGATGCGCTCGGCTAAGTCTCCATCGTCGTAGATGGACTGAATGATTTGCGGTGTGGAGCGTTGAAGGCGTGCGAAGGGCTCGTCAAAAAACTTGGAGTGGTCGAGCAGTGATTGTCCGATGGCCGGGTGCATATTCTGCAAAATTCCGGTGTACCCGCGCAAGAGCTGTAGGCGGTTGTCTGAGCCCCATTTCCAAAGCAGGGAGTCAGGACCTAATGGGGCACGGCGCAGCTTGCGCTTAGATTCGTTGTTAGCAGTGTCCTGGCTAGATTCACTAATTTCAGGAGAATTTTTGGAATCAGGCAAGTTAGACATTGGAAAGCCCTCTCTAAATGTTAACTATGGAATGTTGTGTAGCGTATCACACACAGAGGGTTCCATGTTGCGTGAAGCACAAACTGGTACCGAGGGGCATGTTATTGGGGTGGACGAGACCTGTGGGGGTGTGCTCTTCCGGGCTGGGGGTTTATTGCGACCGATCTCGCTTCCGTTTCAAAGTTCCGAAAGCGAAGGGGGTGTGCCTATTTATTAGATGATTTGGTGAATTATGCAATTGGGAGTGCAAGATTGTGCTCCAAGTCTCAGTTTGTGTTAGAATGTGAAAAATTACTAGTAAAGGCAATTTTGAGCTAGCTGTGTGATTGTCTTAATGGTCACGTGGCTTCTTGGCACAATGGAGATCTTCGGAGCAGCGAGAGCGGCGGGAAGCCTTAGCTCTGCATAGGTTATTTTTGTTAGAGAAAGGTCCCTTCATGGGCAGAATAAGCATTCCAAAATTTGCGGTGGCGCTGACTGCTGGGTTGGCGGCTTTTGGTGTAACCGGATTTGCGGTAGCGCAAGGTGGTTTGACTGCAAACCTGGCCCTTTCAGGTACTTTTTTTAAAGTCTCCATGAGTCACTTGGAAGGCGAGGGGCTGTCTATCTTTGTGGACAAGGACGATATGGCTAAGGAAACAGTTCCTGCAGCGCGTTTGAAGTTCGAGCATGCCTTGGCTTCAAATCTTTGCTTGTCGGCGACGATTCCAGACGTTCCTGGCGTCGGCGAGACCACTCTTGCGTTGCGAGCCGAAGGTGATAACAGTGTTGAGGTGCGAAACCTGCTGGTTGGGGCAACGGACATCAAGGGTCAACTAGATCTGACCAATGCCAACGTGGGTATTGATGCGCACCAAGTAAATGATCGCGCAGCACCTGGCGCGTGGGGACTGAACTCCGAAAAGGTGGTATTGAGCGCAGATGACATCCGCACCACCTCCGTGGGGGCTGAAAAGCTTTCTGCAAAGGGCGTAAACGTGGATGTAAAGAGAGGACACGAGAATGGCTGCTAGTTCTTCGCAAGAAGAAACCCTCAGCATGCCGGTGGTAGAGGACAAAGACAAGGTCTCTGACAGTGATGTCCAATCTGGATTGCAAGAAGAGACCGTGGAAGAAGGAAATCTTGGCGAGGAAAAGCGTGGAAGGTGGGAGCGCTTTAAAATTTGGCGGAAAAAGCGTCCTTTCGCTGGCGGGCTTTTATTAATTCTTTCCGGGGTAGTTATCGCCGCCCCTGCCTATATAACGATCCATATTTCGGATCTACTGGTGATGATCTCTACCGTTTCCGGTGTTTCTACCCTGCTCATCGGTGCCCTACTTATCATGTTTGGTTTAGGGGCTTGGTTTAGGCAGGAAACGGCAACCTACGTTGGCGTGCTGGGAATTCTAGTTGCAATCGTTGCTTTGCCGACCTCCAATATTGGAGGGTTTGTTATCGGCTCGCTCTTGGGGATAATCGGCGGCGCACTCACCTTTGCTTGGCAGCCTAGAGAACGGGGAAGGGTAAAGGGCTGAGTATGGGCACCCAATCTTTCAAACAGTTGTTGTCCCATTCGTCGCTTGCTCTAAAGACTAGCGCGGCCGTTGTGGTGTGCTCCGCAGCAGTTGTGTGCGCCGTAAGCGACCCGGAGGAATCCAGTGCCCAAGAAGCTTTGGCCTTAGCCCAGTCGGAGCACAGCATCGTCACCGCAGACAAGGTCACACTGACTGGCAACGTACGCGCTTCGCTTGTGACTGTGACTTCCGTGAATGGTGAAGAGCGAGCCTTGAAACTCGTGGGTGACAAGTTGGTGGCACGCGGACTTTCTTTGACTCTTCCTGGCGCTACGGGGCAGGGAAAATTGACTACTGGCGACGCCGAGACAACCGTGACGGATGGTCCGGTCACGGTTCTCGCTTCGGGACTGAGGGCCACCCCTGCTGTTGAAAATACGCCAACAATTCCGGTGGACATTGATCTAGGGGCCGAAAACGTCAACGATGTGCTCGACCAACTGGGGGTGCCCAAGCCACACTCAGTTCCGGACGCTAACATTCCTGACCCCCTCATGGATCACATTGCGCTCGAGGACGTCACCATGGAGCTGGTGAACCTCACCGGCCATAAGTTCAACGCTCCCCGAGTTCAATTGAATATAGGCGGGTAGCAGCTCGCAGCCTTTAGCCTTGGGCGAACTGGGATTGATGCAGGCGCCAGTACGCCCCCTGGGCATTGAGCAGATCGTCGTGCGAGCCCTGTTCAACGATGGTGCCGTTTTCCATGACGAGGATGAGATCGGCATCGCGAATAGTAGACAAGCGGTGGGCGATGACGAAGGAGGTGCGATCTGCGCGCAGTGCGTTCATCGCTTCTTGGACGAGTACCTCAGTGCGGGTATCGACCGAAGAGGTGGCTTCGTCGAGAATGAGCAGCGCGGGCTGGGCCAAAAACGCGCGGGCAATGGTGATGAGCTGGCGCTCGCCGGCCGAGATGGCGCCGCCGTCTTGATCGATAATGGTGTCATAACCATCGGGCAGGGCGTGCACGAAGCGGTCAACACAAGTTGCCTTTGCAGCGGCGATGACCTCTTCGTCCGTTGCGTCCAAGCGGCCGTAGCGGATGTTTTCCATGATCGATCCCTTGAAGAGGACAGCATCCTGGAGCACCATGCCCACCTGGGAGCGCAGCGTCTGGCGGGGCATGCGGGCGATATCGTGCCCGTCAATGAGAATCTGACCGGCGTCTAATTCATAAAAGCGCATCAGCAGGTTGACCAGGGTAGTCTTGCCTGCGCCGGTGGGGCCGACAATGGCCGCGGTCTGGCCGGGCTCCACGCGCAGGTTGAGGCCGGTGATAAGTTCCTTATCCTCCGAGTAGGAGAAATCAACGTCTTGGAACTCAACGAGTCCGCGGGCGCGGCCGGGGAGGTCCTCGTCGGTGGTGTCAGGGGCTTGTTCTTCGGCGTCGAGAAGCTCAAAGACGCGTTCGGCCGAGGCCACGCCGGATTGGACCTGCTGCATCATGCCACCAAGCTGGCCCAGCGGCTGGTTGAACTCGCGAGAATACTGGATGAAAGCAGTGGCTGCGCCCAAAGTCATGTGGCCATTAGCCACGCGCAGGCCACCCAAGACCGCGATGGCAACGTAGGACAGATAGGACAGGAACTGCATGATTGGCATCATGCTGCCGGAGAGGAATTGTGCTTTTGCCGCGGAGCGGTAAAGCTCTTCGTTGCGCTTATCAAATTCCTCCGTCATTGCTTCTGTGCGGCCGAAGACGATGGCAAGGTCATGGCCGGAGAAGGATTCCTCTACCTGGCCATTGAGCTGTCCGGTAGAGCGCCATTGCGTTTTGAATTGGCGCTGTGAGCGGCCGCCGATGACCCCGATGACTAGTGCGGTAAGCGGCAGAGCTAGGAGAGCAACCAGTGCGAGCTGCCAGGAAACACTAAACATCATGATGGTGATGCCAATGACCAAAAGCGCGTTATAAAACAGCTGCGACAGCGCTTGCTGCAGGGCCTGCTGCACGTTGTCGATGTCATTGGTCGTGCGTGAGAGGATATCGCCGCGTTGCTGGGAATCAAAGTAATTCAACGGCAGCGCATTAATCTTGGCCTCTACCTGCTCACGCAGGTCAAACACGGTATCCATGCTGATCTTATTGAGGATGGCCCCCTGCCACCATTGGAAGCCGGAAGAGACGATATACATTGCGATAACGGCAATGATGAGCGTACCCAAGCGGTGAAAGTCAATGCCATCGCCCGGGATGAAATCCATGGCGGAGGCCATGTCTGCGAAGCGGTCCTGTCCTTGCGCACGCATGCCATCGATAGCTTGTTGGGCGGTTATATCGGCGGGAAGGTTACGGGAGATAACTCCGGCGAAGATGACATCCATGGCCTTGCCCATGACCTTGGGTGCCACAACTGCCAAAAAGATACAGACAATATTCATCGCTGCTACGGCCCACAGGCGACGCTTGTATGGGGCAAGCAAGGAAAAGAGGCGCTTGATGGAGGGCCAAAAGTTTTTGGCTTGGCGCGGAGCAGATTCGCCCATGGGGCCGGTGGAGCGCTCCGTGGACTCGGCGGTGGAGGCGGTATTTTCAGCCATTAGTTCGCGCCTCCTGCAGCAGCGGCGGTTTCTTGGGAATCAACAATTTCTTGGTACACCACGCAGCGCGCGAGAAGTTCCTCGTGCGTGCCGCGGTCAACAATGCGTCCGGCATCGAGTACCAGGATTTGGTCGGCATCGCGAATGGATGCCACGCGCTGGGCGACGATTATGCTGGTCACCGGTTGCTCACGCTTAGCGAAGGAAGCCTGCATTGCGGCGCGTACCTTGGCGTCGGTAGCCACGTCCAGCGCGGAAAAGGAATCATCAAAGAGGTAAACCAGCGGGCGGGCGACCAGCATGCGCGCGATGGATAGGCGTTGGCGCTGGCCGCCGGAGACATTGGTGCCGCCTTGAGCGATAGGCATGTCTAGGTCCTCCACGAAATCAGCCTGGGCTACACGCAGCGCCTCCCAGAGCTCCTCATCGGTGGCTTCGGGGCGGCCAAGGCGCAGGTTCGAGGCCACCGTCCCACTAAACAGGTAGGCCTTTTGCGGTACTAGGGACACGCGCTGGACGATGTCCTGGCGGGCCAGGGAGGTCGTCGGGGTGGCGTCGATAAGCACCTGGCCTTCCGTGGGAACATATAGGCGCGGGATAAGGGAAATTAGGGTGGTTTTGCCCGAGCCGGTCGAACCGATGATGGCCGTGGTAATTCCGGGCTGCGCGGTAAAAGAAATATCCTCTAGCACCGGTGCCTCTGCGCCGCTATAGGAAAAGCTGACATTGCGAAATTCCACCGTACCGGCGGAAGTCTCCGGCGTTGTCGTGGACTCCGGTGGGGTAATGGACGGCTCATGGTTGAGAACTTCAGTGATGCGGCGGGCACAAATGATGGCGCGCGGAAGCATCATCGCCATGAATGTTCCCATCATTACCGCAGCGAGAATTTGGAGGAGATATTGCAAGAATGCGGTGAGGGATCCGACATTGACCAATCCCTCGTCTACGCGATGGCCACCAAACCACAGCACCGCGCCCGTGGCCACGTTGAGGATCACCGTAATGAGCGGAAACATCACCACGAAAAGGCGGCCGATGTTCAAAGATAGCTGGGTAATTTCCTTATTAGCCTGGGTAAATCGCTCGGTTTCATACGCCTCACGCACGAAGGCGCGCACCACGCGAATGCCGGTAATTTGCTCGCGCAGGGTGCCATTGATGGCATCCAGCTTGTCCTGCATGATGCGAAAGAGTGGCATGAGACGGGCAATGATGACGGAAATCGTGCCGAGCAATACTGCTACGGACACCCACACCAGCCAGGACAGCCCGGCGTCTTCGCGCATGGCCATGATGATGCCGCCGATGGACATGATGGGCGCGGTCACCATGAAGTTGAGCATCATCATATAGACCATTTGCACCTGCTGGACGTCATTGGTGCCACGGGTGATAAGCGTAGGCGTGCCGAAGCGGCTCATGTCCTCGGTAGATAGGGAATTAACGTGGCGAAAGACTTGGCTGCGCACGTCTCGGCCTACGCCCATGGCGGTGCGGCTGCCGCACCATACGGCGCCAATGGCGGTGATGACTTGGGCAAAAGCAACGGCAAGCATGATCCTACCGGTGTGCCAAATGAAATCCACATCGCCTTGGGCCACGCCTTCATCAATGATCTTGGCATTGAGCGATGGGAGATAGAGTGTGGCGGCCGTGGAGAGGGCCTGAAGCACGAGCACTACTATGAAATACGGCGTGTATGGTGCCGACCGTCGTATGAGAATGCGAACCAGATCCATGGACTCGCGCCCCTTTCCTTGCCGTGGCTGGGTAGCCGTGCAAGTTTATATCTAGGGTGAGCGGGGCGCTAGTCTGAGTCTTCCTTTAAATCCCCACATGCGCCAGCTGCGCGCGGGTGATGACGCGGTGCCAATCCTCGAAGTCTTCGAGGGGAGCGCACAGCCCTTCCCAGGTAGTTACGGCGACGCCTCGGGCCTTGAGCTCGAGAATGAGCAGATCGCGGTCGCCGGCGGCAGAAAGGCGGTGGATTTCGTTATGGGTGATATCGCCGTCGGGCCCTACGCGCACGTTGCCGATGAGACGGAGCCGGGGAGTGGTGCCGGGGCCGCAGTGGGCTCCTGAGACGGCGTCGGCAAGCACGCCTGCAAGGCCGGCAAAGCGTCGAAGTAGACCGAATGGTGCGGTACGTTGAGTAATGAGGTCCACACACATGCCAGCGCTGATAAGTTTCTCGGCGGTGGATAGGGCCGCCGGCCCCTCCCCGATGATGGCTATACGCTGCATGGAAGTGCCTCCTTGTGTGGGGCGTGGACACCCCGCAATAGACTGTCTTGTCTGTAAATCTAGTCCGCTTGGTACGGATTGGAAACTTTTTATTCGCAGCTCCCGCCAAGCTCAGCGGCTTTTCGCGCATAATCTCCTGCACCGCCTTGGGGTTTTGCCTAATGTGTGACGGCATGAACCCAACAACGAACCTGCTGGACGGTGGCAAGAACTACCGTGACCCCAGCATCTCCCCGGAAGGCACGCGGGATACCGCGCCGCTGGACGCCGAGGTAGCCGCGCGCAACCAGCAATTGGTAGACCAGTGGGCGGATAAGCTGCACGATGCCTCTGCCGAAACCGTCACCGAATGGGCCGCCGAGCACGCTCCCGGCCGCCTTGCGGTGACCATGTCCATGGAAAATACGGTCTTGGCCGAGCTCGCCCACCGTGCCGGGCTCGATGCGGACCTGCTGTTCATCGATACCGGCTGGCACTTCCCGGAAACCCTTCAGGTGGCCGATGAGGTAGAAAAGCGCTACTCAGACCTGCCCCTGGTGCGGGTGCTGCCGCTATTGAGCCCAGAGGAACAAGACGAGGTCTACGGCCCGCGCCTTTATGCCCGCGATACCGCGGCCTATAACCGCATGCGCAAGGTGGAACCGCTAAATATGGCGATGGACCCGTATGCCGGCTGGGTTACCGGCCTGCGCCGCGCCGATTCCGAGCACCGCGCCACCGCCCCGGCGCTGAGCTTGGATCGCACCGGCCGGTTGAAGATCTCGCCCATCATCACCTGGGATCTAGACGATACAGACCGCTATATCGAGGACAACGACCTCATCATCCACCCACTCACCCTGCAGGGATACCGCTCCATCGGCTGCGCCCCGCTGACCTTCCCAGTTGGCGAAGGCGAAGATGCCCGATCCGGGCGCGTATTTGCAGACGGCAAGGCAGAATGCGGGTTAAACGAATAATGAGCACACTTTCCCCGCACCTCAAAGACCTTGAAAACGAGTCTATCCACATCCTGCGTGAGGTGGCCGGCCAATTCGACAAGGTAGGCATCCTCTTTTCGGGAGGCAAGGACTCCGTCGTTGTCTTCGAGCTGGCCCGCCGCGCCTTCGCGCCGGCCACGGTTCCGTTCGAGCTCCTCCACGTCGATACCGGGCATAACTTCCCCGAGGTTATTGATTTCCGCGACCGCCTCGTGGAAGAATCCGGTGCCCGCCTGCACGTCGCCCGCGTCCAGGATTGGATCGACCGCGGCGACCTCCAGGAGCGTCCCGATGGTACCCGCAACCCGCTGCAGTCCGTGCCGCTGGTAGAGACCATCGCCGAGCGCGAGTATGACGCCGTATGTGGTGGCGCCCGCCGCGATGAGGAGCGCGCCCGTGCCAAGGAGCGCATCTTCTCCATCCGCGATTCCTTTGGCGGCTGGGATCCTCGCCGCCAGCGCCCCGAGCTCTGGGATCTGTATAACGGCGGCAAAATGGCCGGCGAAAACGTTCGCGTATTCCCCATTTCCAACTGGACCGAGTCCGATATTTGGGAATATATCGGCGCCCGCGAACTCGAGCTGCCCTCCATTTACTACTCGCATGAGCGCGAGGTATTCAAGCGCAATGGCATGTGGCTAGCCCCTGGTGAGTGGGGCGGCCCGGCTGAGGGCGAGGAGCTGGAAACCCGCACCGTGCGCTACCGCACCGTAGGCGATATGTCCTGCACCGGCGCCGTGGAATCTACCGCATCGACCCCGGATGAGGTGCTCGCGGAGATTTCCATTTCTACCCTCTCAGAGCGCGGCGCCACCCGCGCCGATGACAAACTCTCCGAGTCCGCCATGGAGGACCGCAAGAAGGAAGGCTACTTCTGATGACGACTACCCTCGCGCCGAATGTCGGCGCCCTCAAGCAGCGCGATACCCTGCGCCTGTGCACCGCCGGCTCCGTCGATGACGGCAAGTCCACCTTCGTCGGCCGCCTGCTCTATGACACCAAGTCCGTGCTCGCGGACCAGGTCGAGTCTATGGAGCGCACCTCCACTGACCGCGGTTTCGACGGCATGGACCTTTCCTTGCTTGTCGACGGCCTGCGGGCCGAGCGTGAGCAGGGAATTACCATCGACGTGGCTTATCGCTACTTCGCTACGGATAAGCGCACCTTTATCCTCGCCGATACCCCGGGGCACGTGCAGTACACCCGCAATACGGTCACCGGCATGTCTACCTCCCAGGTAGTGGTGCTTCTTATCGACGCCCGCCATGGCGTCGTCGAACAAACCCGCCGCCACCTCAACGTCGCCGCCCTCCTTGGTGTGCGCCACGTGGTCCTCGCGGTGAACAAGATTGACCTCGTGGACTATGACGAGCAGGTCTTTCGCGATATTGAGTCCGAGTTCAACCAGATCGCCGCGCGCTTAGACATCACCGATACCACCGTGGTGCCGATTTCCGCGCTCAAGGGCGATAACGTGGTTGAGCGTTCCTCTAATATGCCCTGGTATACCGGACCGACCGTCCTCGAGGTGCTCGAGACCGTCCCCGTGGCCACTGGCCGCGCCGATGAGCTGGATTTCCGTTTCCCCATCCAGTACGTCATCCGCGAGCACGCCTCCGATTACCGCGGCTACGCCGGCCGCGTGAAGGCGGGGTCCATCTCCGTGGGCGATGAGGTCCACCTGCCCGAGGGACGCACCAGCACCATCACCCAGATCGACACCGCCGACGGCCCCGCCGACTCCGCCGCCACCGGCGACTCCGTGACGCTCTTGCTTGCCGATGACATCGATCTCGCCCGCGGCGATCTCATCGCCGGGTCCCAACGCCCCGCGGCCACCCGCGAATTCGATGCCACAGTCGTTGGCCTGACCGAAAAGGACATCAAGCCCGGACAGATGTTCAAGCTGCGCTACGGATCCTCCCTGGTCAAAGCCCGCATCGCCGCCATCACTCGCACCCTGGACCTCGATGGCGTTTCCGATGTTGAGAACCCCGAGTCCGTCGCTATGAACGACATCGCCCACATCACCATCCAGACCCAAGCCGAGCTCCCCGTCGAGGACTACGCCGCCCGCGGCGCGGTGGGCAACTTCCTGCTCATCGACCAATCTTCCGGCAACACCCTCGCCGCCGGATTCGTGGGCCACCGCCTGCGTTAGTTGTTCTTCGTGCCGCTGCTGCTCTCACTTCTGTCACCGCGCATCATAATGATGCCCGTGATTCCGAGCAGCAGTGGCGAGGAGATCCCCAGCACCGTAGTCCCCACTACGACTAGGTTCACGATCAGCAGAAGAACCGCCGCCACCAGCGCGAAGACTCCAAATTTCTGTTGAAACGTCATCTCCTTCATTCCTACCTCTCCTTCCGCCACAAAACGGCCACGCTAACTACCGCCAGCTTTCCGCGAAAGCCCATAACGTGTCCACTCAATGGGCTCGCACACCCGTGGAGGCTTCGCATCAACATAACGCTGGCCGCTCTTGGACTTAAACAAGCACGCTTCGCCTCGGCCTAGTACGGTGGTACGTCCCCAGACATAATTACCTTTTGCGCGCCTTCATCCCAGCGGAAACCGGCTTGGCTCTTCCCTGATGCTGCAGCGTTGCTCTCACCATCTTTTGGCCAGCGGTAGGTAACTGCAATTTCGGAATCATTTACTCGGCTAATTCGCGGAGAAAAGCCATATGCCTTAGCTGTTGCCGTTCCCAGATACTCACCATTGTGGAAAAGCAGGATGTGATACGGCGAGGAAACAGTTGCCCCTTCAAGCGTTACAGTAATCCATGAAAGAGCTGCACATGGATCGTATTGAGAGGAAAAAGGACCCCACGGGGCATCAAGTCCCGGATAAGGCTCTACCTGCGGTATAGCCTTTTCATAGGCGGTCTCGGCAGTATCTGAGCCGCACTCAGAAGACCCGTCGTTGCCCTTACCTCGACGCGGCGTGCTCTCTTCCTGCTCCTCCTCTGGAGGAACTTCCGTGACGGTAGTGGTCTTTCGGGAGGGCTTTTCTTCGGTCTTTTCGTTAGCAGAAGAAGTAGCTCCATCCGCTTCTGAAGTGGCTTCCCTCGCGGCAGAGAAGGTTGGTGAATCCCCTGAATCTCCGGAACCGCTTCCACAAGCTGCTAAAGAAAGGCAGAGGACGCCGACGCTAGCTAATGTTGCGGCGGAGCGCGAATGACGTATGAAGCGGGGGCGGGTATTCAGCATGATCTGGCTTCCTTCCACGGAGCTAATCGTAGGGAGCTGTGTTACTCCCGAGAGTAGCAACAGCTCCCATCAAGAAACGCCGAAATGCCGTTGTGAGCTTCCTTCTATCCCGTGGGCGGGACATCTCCAGACATAATCACTTTTTGCGCACCTTCATCCCAGCGGAAGCCCGCTTGGGTAGTCCCCGAGCGGTTGGCACTTCCTTCGCCCTCACGCGGCCAGTGGTAGGTCACCGCGATTTCGGAATCACTCACCCGCTCAATGGTGGGGGCGAAGCCATAGGGCTTAGCCGTTGCTGTGCCCAAGTATTCGCCGTGGTTAAACAGCATGATATGGAAAGGTGAGGAACTGCTTCCTCCTTCAATCATCAGAGTCTCCCACGATAGGGAAGCGCAGGGGTCGTAGCCGGAGGAGTCGAAAAGCTCCCAGCCAATGGTGCCCCACAGGGGCACCTGCGATACGCCCTGAGAAAAGGCGGACTGTGCATCACCAGAACCGCAAGACATGTCGGACTCTGGTGCGGCTTCCGGTTTGGAAGCGGGTTCTTCGTCGTCTAAGAGGACATTAGGTGGCACCGGGCGCGTGGAGTTTTCTTCCTTCGCAGCAGGGGGAGAGGATGTTTCTTCCTGCTGGGCATCTGTGTCTTCTTTTGTTGTTGACGTCGTCGCAGTGGCCATCGAGGGCTCCTGTGGCGTGGAGTCTGGAGATTCTGCAGTACAAGCGGTGAGGACAAGGCCTGCAAGCAAGCTGCATACCGTTAGCGGACGCTTAGGCATCGTCCGCTGCCTTAAGACCCATGGTCTTGCGAATAGACCAAATGAACTCGCCCAGTACGAGTAGGAGCGGAGTCGCGATGAGGGTCTTAATTATCGAGGCAGCGAAGTCAGCGGTTCTCGCTTCGAGATTTGAAGAATCAAAAAGCAGGCTCATCGCGGTGGCGTCGCCAGCAGTGTTGGCTAAGGAAAGGCCGCGAATACCGGCTATCAGCCACATCAGCAGCAAGATTCCCCAAATTACGCACCACATGATGGACTGGCAGCGTTGGCGGGCGGGGGCGACCGGGAAGGCCATATTGCTGAAGTCGACGGTGAATTGCTTTTTGGAGCTACTGAAACCGGTGTTGTTGGAGGAAGCCTGCTGGCTAGCGGTGTGGGCAGGCCATCCCTGTTGTGGTTGCCGTGTATGTGCGGCGGTGTATCCGGGTGCAGGAGTGTAGGTGCCGGTTGCTTCTGGGGATGGTGCTTCGTGCTTGGCTGCAGGGCTAGTGGAATCAGTAGCACTTGCAGGAGGTAGAGCAGCGATATTGCGAATGCGCGCGATATCTACTTCTGGGCCGGTGGGGTTGGCGATTTCCTCGTCGTACTTCGTCCGGCGGTTTTTAACAGAGAAGATCTCTCGAGCGGTGGTGAGCTCGTCGTGAGCTGCCGCATTTTCTGGGCTTAGTTGTGCCAGCTTGGCGTCGATATCAGCTACCAGCTGAGAAGAGTCTGCGGTGGGGTCGAGGGAGAGAGAATCGTAGAGGTTGTAGTGAGCCACGAGGGAATCCTTTCAGGTGTAAATCGGAGGTGACAGATGTGGGAAGGAGAGTGATAGGGAAGGAATATTGGGGGACTAGCAAGGGTCGGAGAAGTCCCCATCATCGTTTAGGGAACGAGCGTTGCCGCCATATTGTGCTTTGAGGGAACAGACTTTGTCCACGCTGTAGCCAGCGTCGTAGTAGATGGCGTAGACGGATTTTCCGTCCACCGTATTGCGAAGGGAGCTGCAGGCCCCGCCATAAAGAATCTTGGAGCCGGGGTACTTATCTTGAATTCGAGAGGTCTCAGTATAAGGCTCTGGGCCGCTGATGAGCGCGGATTCGACAATGAGGATATAGCGACCATCGCACTTACCGTTCCACTTACCGGCCCAAGCAAACTCGTCTGCTGCTGGTTCCTCGTCGTCTTCTTCAGCTTCTGTTGAAGTGTCGCCTTCATCGGTGCAGAGCGTGACCTTGTCAAGGAGGGGAAGCGGTGCTCCTGCGTCTTTAAGCTTGTCTTGGTCATAGCATCCGATATCGGAAGGCCATGCTCTTCCATCCGTATCGTATTTGTGCCAAGCATTGTCGGTCCAATAGTACAAGGAGAAATTTGCAGTTCCGTCCTGACCGACAAAAAGCCATGAGTCATCGCAGTACTGTTTAATTGGTCTTGTCCACGAGCTGAGCTTCTCATCTGCGAAGTCATTGCATTTTTCGTATTTGGTGGGAGCATTCGCCGAAGCGGCGTTGTTAGCCTTGCCCTCTGTCTTCTTTTCCGCATCTTCATCGGAATCGGTCGAAGAAGACTTTTCAGAGGTTGCTGAATCTGAAGGTGAAGACGTTGTGGCCATTGTCGCGGCCCCTTGGTCGTCTCCGGAATCTTGTTTATTTAGCAAGGCCCATGCACCAGCGCCTACAAGCGCGAGTACGGCGAGAACCGCAACCACGATTATGGTTAGTCGCTTGCCTTTGCCGGTGGATTTTGCCTCTGGCTCCTGTGTAGGGGAGGCGGGGGAGGAGGGTGTACCCCAAGTTTGAGTGTTGTCCGAGGAACCAGGGTTTGAGGAGGAAGGTTCCGGTCGGCCCCAAGCATTGTTATCAGTCAAGGGCTGGACTCCTATGTGCGTTGGGTGAAATAGGAAAGCGAAAGAGAATGGAAAGCTAAGAATCAATCCGCGTCATACTATAGGCACAGGAGTTGCATAAATTCTTCTAAAAGGTGTCCTGAAGGGGTAAGTTTAGTCAGTTCGGATGGTAGTAAATGTAACCCGAATGGATTAAGCTAGACATAAATGGATGAATCTAAATGACCTATAAAAGTCACCGAGGCGAGTTTGGGATATGGAAAATGCCTACACAACCTTGCTAGGAAACATTCAGGCTATACACAGAACGGTTGGGTCCATCCTGCACGGTGGACAATGTCCGGCTTAAGCCCAAGCATGACCAAACATTATTTCCCCAATGAGGGGGAGAAAGGAGCCCTCGTGGGGCTGGACCGCAATCTCAACGCCGCGGAATTGCACGCAACTCGCAACCGGGTGAGTGTGTCCCCGGATCTCATCCGTCGCTTGGGTGGTGCCCTAGGCTATGACGCTATCGAGGCCTTCGGCTCCGAAGCACAGTCGGAATTGAACCAGGTCTTTGATTTGGGAGACATCATCGATCTGATGCTGCTTAGCCAACTGCCGGATATGGAGGTCGCGCCGGGAGTGGAGCAGAAGGTGGAGGGGGACGTCGCCAAGCAGCTGCTGCGGCGCATCAGTGCTGGTGATTACTTGACGCGCCAACAGGTGCATGACCGCCTGCCACGGGCGACGGTGATGCTCTACCGCATGGGGCATCCGCGGCTGTGGGCTTTTGCCGCGCGCCAGCGCCTGCCCCAGGACGCGCACAAGGCAATTCCGGGGTCCTTTCACCGCGATATCACCGGGCCGTATACGACGCCGGAAGAGGCATGGCTGGGCATGTACGTGGCAGATGCTACGCGCCTGGGTGAGCTAAATACGCAGGTAGAAGATGCGGGGCTAGACGAGGACAGACAACAGCGCCTGCGGCTGGGTATGAGCCTGGCTGATACCTACCGGCAAGTTTGGAGCTCCGCGCGCGGTCATTGGCGCGTCAGCCCCCAGACGCGCTACATCGTGCCTTCGCGCTTTGGCTATTGCCCCTTTGTTTTCCGTGTGGCCGAGGGTGGGTGGCGCCGCGATTCCTTCGATGGGAGCCACGATCGCTTTATGGCCACTGAAGGCTATTGGATTGATGTGGAGCGCGAGCGGCTCATTCACCTTGGCGCGCCTGATCCGCACGACGCCTGGCTACCTACGGCACAGGTGGCCGCCGAAGCCCCCACGGAGGCCGACCTGGCGGTCGCGCGCGTGCTCAGCGGGAAAATTATCGCACTCGGTGCTGGCCAGAAGAATATTACGATTCGCCTGCGCCAGAAGAACCGCACGTTGAACTTCGATTAGGGAGGGCAGGTATTCTCGCAGGCATGGAGAATCTCAACGGACGTACCCTTTTCGTCGCCGCTGTCGATGCGGAGGCCGCGCACATTCCGAAGGGCGAGCCCCTGCTCATTACTGGAATCGGCACGGTTCCAGCGGCCATTGCCTTAACGGAGGCTCTTGCCGACGCCCGCGCTAACGGCGCCCTTCCCGAGCGCGTGGTCAATATCGGCACGGCCGGCGCGCTTGTCGACGGCATGGCTGGTGTCTTCGAAGTAGGCAAGGTCACCAAACACGACTTCAAGCTCGAGGTGCTCACCGATATTAATCGCTACCTGCTGCCAGAGGTCATAGAGCTGGAGACCTCCGGCCGCTTGCCGGTTCGTGGGCTGGCCACGGGCGATATGTTTGTCTCCGATACCGCCCTGCGCACTGAGCTGGCCAAAAAATCCCAGCTCTGCGACATGGAAGGCTATTCCATTGCCGCAGTATGCCAGCGCTTCGACGTGCCCTGCACCCTGCTCAAGCAGGTATCTGATTCCGCGAATGAGGAGTCCAAGGGCACGTGGGCCAACGTCCTTGACCGTGGCGCGCGCCAGCTCGCCTCGGCGGCCACGGACCTAGGCTTTCTGCGCTAAAAACTAAAAGCGCGCCGGGGAGGGCCGGCGCGCTTGTGGCTGAGTCTTAGCTCAACGGACTCATGGACTGGTAGAGCTGCTCTACCTTATCGCGTGGAGTCTCGTCGTGTTCGTAGGTGACGTCGCTGAAGTCTTCAGGATCATCCTTGGAGCCGGTGATGATGTCTATATCTGAAGGATCGACTTCCCCGGAGCGCAGTGCAGCCATTTCGGCGTGGTAGCGCACGACAACCGCGATGGTTGCGGCCACGGGGACGGCGAGGAAGGCACCGACGATGCCTGCCAGGGTAGAGCCGACGGTGACGGAGAGTAGGACAACGGCCGCGTGCAGTCCCATGGCCTTGGATTGCAGCAGTGGTTGTAGGAGATTTCCCTCAACCTGCTGGACGATGATGATAAGGGCCAAGGCCAATAGTGCATTGGTCAGGCCATTGGATACCAAGGCGATAATAACTGCCAAAGCACCGGCGGTGACAGCACCGATGATAGGTATGAAGCTGGCGAAGAAAGTCACCACCGCGATGACGAGTGCTAGCGGAACTTGCAGAGCCCATAGGCCAAGGCCGATGAGAACTGCGTCCACCATGGCCACCGCGGCCTGCGCCTGGATAAAGCCGGACAGGGTCTTCCAGATGCGCGCGCCGAGCTCGGTAACGTGCCAGCCGGTGGAGTTGCCGGTGTATTTGCGCAGCCAAGGCAGGAACTTGTCGCCGTCTTTGATGATGAAGAAGGTGACAAATAGCATAATCAGTGCGGCCACAACGATGGAGCTGGCCATGGAAAAGCCGGAGATAACGCCGGTGGCGATGGTGGAGGCTTGGCCCTTGGCAAACTTGACCACGTCTTGGAGTACGGATTGCAGCTGGTCACTTTGGATATCGATGGGGGATTTTTCCACCATGTCCGTCAGCTGGTTAATGCCATCTTCGGCTTGGTTAATGAGCGTCTGGCTCTGGCTGGTGACAACCGGGGCCATGGCGGCAAAGACGCCGCAGAAGATGATGATGAGGCCGAGCAAAGTGCTCACCGCCGCGAGCGAGCGCGGGAATCCCTTGCCGCGCAGCCAGGCGCTGACTGGATAAAGCACCGTGGAGACAAGGATGGCGAGCAGGACAGGGAGCAGGCCTACCCAAATGAACTTGAGCAAATAGCCCGCCAGGGCCAGGCCGGCGACGATGAGTATAAAGACCACCGAGACCTTGGCCATGGTGCGGAAGTCCTTGGCCAGGATGGCAGACTTATCATCGCACTCGGCGGGGTGCTCGCTGGCGGCTTCTGCACCGAGATGCGCATCATCATAAGCGACTAGGGTATGCGAATCTTCCTCGCCTGGCTTCTGAATCTGCGTTGCGGTGCCTTTTTCCTGCGCAGACGGGCGCTGGGCCTCGTCGCGGGAAGATGAATTATGTGACGTAGACATTGCCTACCACTATGCCACATAAAACGCGCAGCGCATATACGAAAAAGGAGGTAGCGGCCCACGGGCGGGACGCTACCTCCAGGGAGTGCCTTTAATGCGGCGGGAGATTACTCCTCGCGCAGGTTACCCACGTTGCGGATGATGCCGAAGCGGTGCATGGTTACCGAGACTGCCTGCTCAAGGAGGTAAGGAATGAGCTCACGGCGGCCGTCGGCAAGCACGGGCTGGTCCAGCACCACGGAGTTGGAGCGCACTGCGGCCTCGTAGATGGAATCCGGCACGGTGCCCAAGGCGCGCACGCGGGAGGAGGGGGCATTGGCCACGTCGGTGGCAAAAGCCTCGTCGGTAATGGCCTTGATATCGAAACCGAGGTCCTGCAGCTGGGTAGCAACCTCCGGGGTGGCGGAGATTTCCGTTGCAGTACCGGTGATGGCGGCGGCCAGCACCTGGCGAGCAACTTCGCGCAGCGCGTAGCCCTCGCCCACACGCACGCGCAGTTTGGTCAGTAGCTGACGGTAGCGGAAGATATTGGCCTCAGAGACCAAACCGGTGCGGTCGTGGTTGCGGCCGAACTCCTCCTGCCAAGCCAACTGGTCCAGCTCAGCGGCGCGCCACAGCCAAGTGATGTCGTCCTCGGTGAGCTTGCCGGAGAGGTTATCGCGCAGGCGGTGCAGCGCGGCGAGGCTAGCAGGAGCGATGTCCACATTGCGTGGCTTGAGCTCGCCATCGGCCCATTCACCCATCTGCGCCACGTAGTTCGGGCCGCCGGCCTTAGCACCCGGGCCCATGACGGACTTCTTCCAACCGCCGAAGGACTGGCGCTGCACAATCGCGCCGGTAATGCCGCGGTTGACGTAGGCATTGCCCACCTCAACGTTGTCGATCCAGTACTCAATCTCGCCGTCATCAAGCGAGTGGATGCCGCCAGTCAGGCCATAGCCGGTGTCGTTTTGCCAGGCAATAGCCTCTTCCAACGTATCGGCGTACATGATGCCAAGGATGGGGCCGAAGCACTCATTCTTGTGGTACCAGGAGCCCGGCTGCACGTTATCGCGAATGCCCGGGGACCACAGGGTGCCTTCCTGGTTGAGCTTTTCCGGCTTGAGTAGCCACTTCTCGCCCGGCTCGAGCTGAGTCAGGCCGCGCAGGAGCTTCTCGCTTGGTTCCTCGGCCAAGCCGTTCATGGTCGTGGTGATATCAAAGCCCGGGCCCGGCTTAAGGGTCTTGACAGCATCCAATAGCTGGGTGCGCAGACGCTCGGACTTGCCTGCCGCGCCGACGAAGATGACCAGGGAGGCCGCCGAGCACTTCTGGCCAGAGTGACCGAAAGCGGAGTTGTAGAGGTCATCGATGGCCAAGTCGGGGTCTGCCGCTGGGGTGATAATGAGCGCGTTCTTACCGGAAGTCTCTGCCATGATGTTCATCTTGGGCTTCCAGGAACGGAAGAGTGCACCGGTATCGGACGCGCCGGTGAGGATGACATTGTCTACATCATCGTGGGAGAGCAGCGCCTTGCCGGCCTCGGCTTCATCGGTGAGCACGAGCTGCACCAAATCCGGATCCAGGCCCTGCGCCTCGAGGGCGGTGCGGAAGGCTTCCACCACGAGCTTGCCACAGTGAACCACCTGCGGGGCTGGCTTGACGATGACCGCCGAGCCGGCCGCCAAGGATGCCGCAATGCCGCCGGTGGGAATGGCGATGGGGAAGTTCCATGGCGGAGTTACCACGGTGACGGTGTGCGGGGTGAACTGGGAGTAAGACTCCTCCAGCAGGCGCGCGGACTGGCCGTAGTAGGTGCAGAAATCAATCGCCTCAGAGACCTCAGGGTCGGTCTGAGTAACGGTCTTATTGGCCTCATATGCGGCCACGGAGATGAACTTGCCGCGCTGGGAAGCAATCTCGTCCGCGACTGCCTCGAGGGCCGCGGCGCGCTCGGCGGCAGGACGCTTACCCCACTCGGTGCCGAGCTCCTTGGCGCGGGCGATGTGGCTTTCTACCGCGGCTGGGTCGGTGACCTCTGCGATGCCGTGTTCGCCCGGGTTGCGCTTGAGCGCTTCCTGTGCCCACTGGCGGTTCGGGGCAAGAGCCGGGTCAGTATCAGCCTCGTTGGTAAAGCGGCCGGTGCGCGGTGCCTGGCGGCCATCCTCCTCGAGGCGGTTCTGGGTGCGGCGGGCGCCAGCGAAGGTGTCCCAGCGCTTGGCGACGGCCCGACGGAACGTCTCTTCCTGGTCCGCAAGCGGCTCCTCGCCTGGGGCAAAGAGTGCGTAGAGGAAGTTCTGCGGCGCAGAGTTCTCCTCTAGTCGGCGCACCAGGTAGGACACGGCGACATCGAAGTCTTCTGCGTGGACAACCGGGGTATAGAGGATCTGGCGGCCGTCAAAGACCTTGCGCACCGCTGCCTGCTGCGCTGGGGACATGCCCTGCAGCATCTCCGAATCCATCATGTGCAGCACGCCGCGCTTCTTGCCCAGCTCATAGGCCATTGCCGCGGTATAGAGGTTGTGGGTTGCTACACCGATGCGGACGCTATCGGCGTACTCTTCGCGCAGGATAAAATCCAAAAGGCGGTAGTAGTTGGCATCTACGTCGAGCTTGTTGGTGTAGGTAGCCAGCGGCCAATCGTGGACCTCGCCCTGCACGGTTTCCATGGATAGGTTCGCGCCCTTTACAATGCGCACCTTGACCTTGCCGCCGCCCTTAGCCACGCGCTCCTTGGCAAAGTCAGCGACATCCTTGAGCGCATCGAAGGTATCTGGCAGGTAAGCCTGCAGCACGATGCCGGCATCCAGGGTGAGGAATTCCGGCTCGCTGAGCAGCTCCTTGAACAGGCGGATGGTCAGGTGGAGGTCGTGGTACTCCTCCATGTCCATGTTGATAAAGACCTTGTCGGTACGGTCGGCCGCAGCCTGGTACAGCGGACGCAGGCGCTCCTTGAGGCGCTCTACCGAGCCATCGATATCCCAGTGGTTAAGCTGGGCCACCATGGAGGAAGCCTTGACCGAAACGTAGGTTACGCGTGGGTTCTGGATGAGCTTGAGGGTGCGCTGCGCGCGGGACTTTGCCTCTTCCTCACCGAGCACGGCCTCACCCAGCAGGTTGAGGTTGAGCTGTTCGCCGGATTCGGCGGCCTTGTCCAGAATCTTGTTGAGTGCATCAGACTCGGCGTCCAGAACCAAGTGGCCAACCATCTTGCGCATGTACAGGCGGGCAACCGGCATGACCAGGTTGGGCAGGATTGGACCGAAGAAGCCACCGGCACCAACGAGCGCACCATTGATGCTGCCCAGGAACGACGGGTCATAGTGGGAGGAAATATCCTTCAGCGCGTGTGCGGCAACCTTGTCATCTTCTGGGCGCATGACGCGGTCGACGAAGTCCATGGTGAACTTCACGCCGTCGTCATCGCGCAGCAGGTCCGCGAGCTGTTCGGTGGCCGTATCTTCTTCGTCCGCAGTGGACTTCAACCAGTCGTGGGCGCGGCTAATCGCTGCGGGCAGGACTGCTTCCACATCATCAGAGATGGGCAAGCGGGTATTTGCAGGAGAAGTCATATGGGTTCTACCTCTTTTTCAAACGGGTCACATCCTAGACACAACTTTTCACTCGGGAGTGAAGGTAGATGTATCTGCGCCGGTCTGGAATTGCTGGGCGATACGGCGTCTGGATGGTGAGCGGTGAGCTATGTGGTGCTGCAGGGTGCAGCTGGGTGAGGAGCGAACACGCGGGTGCGCGCGACGCAATGTGAGGGTCGCAGAGATTCGTGGTGAAATGCGATGTTCAGCGGGCCTTTATGCGGGCCGAATGCGGACGGGAGGCCTATCGCTGCTGCGACGAACGCGCGCCAGGTTGGTGTTCAACACTCACCTGCTTTCTATGACGTGACTATAGGGGCAGAGGAAGAAACGTGAGCGGTATAGCGCTCTGACGTGCGGCAACCCTGCAGGTTCAGGTTCCTATTGTTGCCTAGGAAATACTATGAAGTTTGGTGTTGCCGTAATTATAGGGAAGTGCCAAACGTGATGCTAGTCTCCTTTGCAAATCGCTATGTGGGGGTAGAAAAACAAAAAATAAACCCCAGCATGTGGGGTTTAGAGGGGGTATTGACACATCCGGGGGTATTCCACCCCCGGATTGTCCAACAATCGGGGTCTAAGAACCGTAGCCAGCCTTGAGCGCCTTCACCGCCAGTTCGAGGCGGGACTTGGCATGGAATTCACTGAGCAGGGTAGATACATATTTCTTCACCGTGCCCGGTGCGTAGTGTGTGCTCTTGGCAATTTCTTCATTGGACTTGCCTTGGCAGACCAGGTCCAGAACCTGCTCTAAAGCAGGCGAAATGTGATGGTTGTCCTTAATTCTTGCGGTTGCGGCGGCCACATCGGCATCGCTTCCCTCAGTGTTCCAATCGGGAAGTTGCTCAAATAAGCGGGTGAGGGATTGCGGGGTGACAACCGTGCCGCCGCGTACAGCCTCGCGCACGGTATCCAAGATGTAGACCGGCTTGGAGCTTTTCAAAATATAGGCCGCAGCCCTATTGGACATGACCTCTTTGAGGGTCTCATCATTGTCCATCGCGGTCATCGCGACAAAGGCTGGCGGGTCTTCCATCTTGTTGACCTCGCGCAAGAGGGTAGTGCCATCCATCTCGGGCATATGGATGTCCGCGACAATGACGTCAAAGTCTTGCTCTTGCAATATATCGAGGGCGACCTTGCCATTTTCTGCGGTGGCGCGCACCTCCATGTCCTCGGCCGAGGCGAAGTAACGCCCCAAAGCTTCGAGGACAAGTGGGTCGTCATCGACGACCAAAAGGGAAGTTTTTACTTCACGCACCATGGTGCCGGGCAACCAAAAGCAATATCGACAGGAGATGCGTATGCCGTAGTCTCTGGTAGCTCACCAGGGGTGGGGCCGGCACCGAAGATGGAAGAGGACAACACGAATGGGGTGAGAAGAGTTGCGAGTGCGGCCTGCATCAAGGCGCTCCTTTTGCGAAAGTTTGAATAGGCAGAAACAAACGAAAGCTTAGTGTATGAATTAAGCCTTTGCTATACAACGTGGTGGAATTAACGTCGCTTGTGGGCGCTGGGCGGCAGAAATAGGTTCAATTCCCAGTTTCCCGATTCCAAATCTGTATCCAGTCGTGCGTCAATCGTGGCCGCGATCCGGTTCATGGAGGGCATGCCAATACCGGAGGACATTTCGGTGTTCTTACTTGTTGGCTTAGCTACGGGATTAGTGATGGTGATGACTGTCCAGCCCATATGGGGACGAACGGAAATCAGAATCTCCGCCCCCGGTGGGGAATACTTCACTGCATTGAGGCACGCTTCTGTGGTGATGGCTGCAATGGGCTCAAGAATTTCTTGAGGAAATTCCGGCGCAAACTCCTCGCCTGTGACCTCAACAATGGGTGACCGGTTGAGACGGGAAAGACGCTCTTCTTCTTCGGAAATTAGTTGGGCGAAGCTCGTTGGTTTTGTGGTTGAACCAAAACTCATGCCGTCGTTAATCCCATCGATATTATTTCGTAGGACTTTGGTCAGTGCACGTACTTCAGACATGGCAGAGCGCATGGAATCACTGAGCTCATCGAGTTTCTTAGCTAGTTCCGGCTGGGTGGAGTACTCGAGGTTCAGGGCTTCGAGCTGCATGGTATTTACCGTTAGGTTAGAAACTACCGAGTTGTGCAAGGTTTCTGCCAGATCGGATTGACGGCGCTTCACGTCATTGTTCCACTCCACCATGGCAGATCTATATCGGTTTGCTGAGTGGGCGAAAGTTGCTCCAATCACACCACCGACGCCAATTAGCATTCCCCAAGTGAAGGCTGGGGCAGGGTGAATGCTTAGCTCAAGCGTCTCAGGATCAATGAGTCCACATATCCAAAGGAGCAGGCCGATTGCAATTGTGCGGCTATGTTTGCCGTGGTAAGCAACTACGGCTAGGAAAATCGGGGCTAGGAACACCGAACAGATGAAAGGGGTTCTAGTGAGAAATGTAGCGGTTAGCCAAGCGGCAATAAATGTACCTGACATGCCTAACGGCCAGCGATAACCCGAAGTAGTTATCACTGTAAGAACCAATCCGAGGATGGCTGCCGACAACTGATGCTCTATGGGGGTAAGGAATGCGCCAAGTAATGTTAGCGCCACACAAATCACCGCAGTTAACGCGGCGGTTCGCTGCAGAGTCATGGCCGCGCGGATGCGCTGGTAGATGGGTGGCTGTGAAGATTTCGGCACGATGCGGTCCACACTTCCTGGGTGCTAAGGCTCAACGGGTTTTATCTCCCTAGTCTATGTACAGCGGTGCGGGTGCAGCGAACGTAGAGCAGCGATTGAAAACAGCGAAACCCCCGCACCTTCGTGCGCGGTTCCTTGTGGTGGGTTCCGTGCGGAGGTAGAAGGTGAGGGGTTTAGCTGGTCTTCATGAAGGAGTGCAGATTGCTAATTACTTAGCTTCTGCAGCAGCCTCTGCGTCATCCTTGGAGGACAGGCCCTCGAATACGGAGGCCAGGCCCTCGGAGTCGGTGTTGGACTCGGAGGAAGCCTCGACGAGGCCCTTGATGCCCTTGACGAGTGCCTCGAAGTCGATAGCGGAGCTGAGGTCTACTAGGGAATCGAACATATACATTCCTTTCGGATAGGCGGAGTAAAACTACAATCTCTCTCTGGGGTAGCAGCTCTTAACTGCTGTGATTCCTAGTATGCGGCAGTGGGGGCGCGCCGCCAATCCTCTTTTGGATCCTTTCTGAGGTAACTCTTGGATCCTCTTAGAGATATTTAAGGATCTCCGTTTGGGTATGAGGCTGTGTGGGGGATGGGGTTAATGGGCAGGGGTGGGAAAGTGGGCGTCGGAAAGAGCGGCGGTGAGCTGGTAAAAGTGGGACATTTGAGAAAAAGTTGAGTCTTGGGGAATAGCTTTTGTAGGCTGCTCGTTGTAGAGATTGAGTGACGCAGGCTCAAGGTTGTGTGACTGGGTGTGAAAGTTCTGTTACAGTAGCGCTCGGACACAACGAGAAGTTGAGTCACTGACAATCAACTTTATTAATTACCCCAAGATAAAAGGAGAAGAAATCATGGGACGCGCAGTAGGTATTGACCTTGGTACGACGAACTCCGTCGTTTCCGTACTGGAAGGTGGCGAGTCCACCGTTATCGCTAACTCCGAGGGCTCTCGCACCACGCCTTCCGTCGTTGCCTTTGCAAAGAACGGCGAAATTCTGGTTGGCCAGTCCGCTAAGAACCAGGCGGTAACCAACGTTGACCGCACCATTCGCTCCGTCAAGCGCCACATCGGCACTGACTGGAAGATCAACATTGATGACAAGGACTACACCTCCCAGGAGATTTCTGCTCGCACGCTGATGAAGCTGAAGCGCGATGCAGAGGCTTACCTTGGCGAGGATGTTACTGACGCCGTTATCACCGTTCCTGCATACTTCGAGGACGCACAGCGCCAGGCCACCAAGGAAGCTGGCCAGATTGCAGGCCTGAACGTGCTCCGTATTGTCAACGAGCCAACCGCAGCCGCTTTGGCTTATGGCCTGGAAAAGGGCGAGCAGGAGCAGACCATCCTGGTATTTGACCTGGGTGGCGGCACCTTCGACGTCTCCTTGCTGGAAATCGGCGATGGCGTGGTTGAGGTTATGGCAACCGCCGGCGATAACGAGCTGGGTGGCGATGACTGGGATCAGCGCATCGTTGACTGGCTGGTAGACCGCTTCAAGACCTCCCAGGGCGTTGACCTGACCAAGGATAAGCGCGCCGTGCAGCGTCTGCGCGAGGCTGCAGAGAAGGCAAAGATTGAGCTGTCCTCCTCCCAGCAGGCCAATATCAACCTGCCGTACATCACGGTCGACTCCGATAAGAACCCACTGTTCTTGGACGAGACCCTGACCCGCACCGAGTTCCAGAAGATCACCCAGGATCTGCTGGATCGCACCAAGGCTCCGTTCAACCAGGTCATCAAGGATGCTGACCTTTCCGTCGGCGATATTGACCACGTTGTTCTCGTTGGTGGCTCCACCCGTATGCCGGCCGTATCGGACTTGGTCAAGGAACTCACCGGTAAGGATGCCAACAAGGGCGTTAACCCGGACGAGGTTGTTGCCGTAGGCGCTGCCCTGCAGGCAGGCGTTCTGCGCGGCGAGGTCAAGGACGTGCTGCTTCTTGACGTCACCCCGTTGTCCCTCGGCATTGAGACCAAGGGTGGCGTGATGACCAAGCTCATCGAGCGCAACACCACCATTCCGACCAAGAAGTCCGAGACCTTTACCACCGCAGAAGACAACCAGCCTTCCGTGCAGATTCAGGTCTTCCAGGGTGAGCGCGAGATTGCTACTGCCAATAAGCTCCTCGGCTCCTTCGAGCTCGGCGGCATTGCTCCGGCACCGCGCGGTGTTCCGCAGATTGAGGTCACCTTCGATATCGATGCCAACGGCATCGTCCACGTGACTGCAAAGGACAAGGGCACCGGCAAGGAAAACACCATCAAGATTCAGGATGGTTCCGGCCTGTCCCAGGAAGAAATCGACCGCATGGTCAAGGATGCTGAGCAGCACGCCGAAGAGGACAAGAAGCGCCGCGAGGAGCAGGAGCTGCGCAATAACGCAGAGTCCACCTCCTACCAGACCCGCAAGTTCTTGGACGACAATGCTGACAAGGTATCCGAGGATGTTAAGACCAAGGTTACCGAGGCTGCTGACGCCGTTGATGAGGCTCTGAAGGGCGATGACCTCGAGGCCATCAAGTCCGCAGTGGAGAAGCTGTCCACCGAATCCCAGGAGATGGGCAAGCAGATCTACGAGGCACAGGCTGCTGAGGCTGGTGCTGAGGGCGCGGCTGATGCTGGTGCTGCGCAGGGTGACCCGAACGTCGTCGACGCTGAGGTAGTTGACGAGGATGAGAATAAGGATGGCAATAAGTAATGACTCAGGACAGCGGAATGCCGCATAACCCAGGCGACCCGGAAAACACGGATCCGGAGGCTACCTCGGCTGACCGCGCTGAGGCTGCTGCCGAGCAGGCTGAGGAGGCCCAGGCCGCGCAGGAAGCGCAGGCTGATGCCACCGAAGAAGCCGAGCTGGATCCCACTCTCGATGCTGACCTTGAAGAAGCGCTGGCAGACGTCAACGCTGATGAGGTAGAGGCCGAGGCCGCGGGTGAAGAGCCCGCTGGCAACGGCGTCAGCGATGTGGAAGCACAGTTGGCAGAACGCACGGAAGACCTACAGCGTCTGAATGCGGAATACACCAACTACCGCCGCCGCACCGAGCGCGACCGCCAAGCCGTAATCGAGACCGCCAAGGCCAAGGTCATCGCAGATTTTCTGCCTGTCCTTGATGACCTGGAACTGGCCGATGAACACGGTGACTTGGAAGGCCCGCTCAAGGCTTTTGCGGATAAGCTCCACAGCACGCTGGAAAAGCACGAGCTTGCCGCCTTTGGCGAAGAAGGCGACGCCTTCGACCCGGAGGTTCACGAGGCCGTGCAGGACTTGTCTTCAGGCGATGAGCAGGTGCTGGGCACCGTGCTGCGCAAGGGCTACCGTGTGGGCGACAGGCTCGTCCGCAATGCCCTGGTCATCATCGCGGACCCCAGCGATGAGTCCAGCGGCTCGGAAGATTCCGAGTAAATAACATAAAGGGCGCCCTGGGAACTGACGATTGACCTTCCCGCGGCGCCCTTTTACTTAACTTTATCGATTCTCTTTGAAAGGAGGAGATGCCCAGTGAGCGCTAAACCCGAATGGGCAGACAAAGATTATTATGTGGATCTGGGGGTCTCCTCGTCCGCAGAACAGAATGAAATTAAGCGTGCCTACCGCAAGCTAGCACGCGAAAACCACCCCGATACCCACCCCGACGACCCCGCAGCAGCGGAAAGGTTCAAAAAGGTGGCGGAAGCCTACGACGTGCTTTCCGACGCCTCTGAGCGCAAGGAATACGACCAGTTCAAGGCCATGCTCCGTAACGGTGGGGGCTTTGGACGGATGGGAGGCGCCGGATTTCCCGGCGGGTTTCGATCCACGCGCATGGGTGGACAAGGTGCGCAAGAATTCGACCTCTCGGACCTCTTCGGAGGACCCGCTGGAGGAGCGGCTCAAGGCGGCGGTGTTGGGGATATCTTCGGTAGCGTTTTCAACCGCGGCGGTGGTGCTGGCCACTCAGCTAAACCGTCGCGGGGGGCCGACGTCGAAACGGAAATAACCCTCGAGTTCCGCGAGGCCGCCAAGGGAACCACCATCCCCCTAGCGCTGAGCGGAAATGCTCCGTGTACCACGTGCCACGGCTCGGGTTCTGCATCCGGCAAGACCTCTACCTGTGGCACCTGCAGTGGCACCGGTTTTACCTCTGAAAACCGCGGCGCCTTCGACTTTTCCGCCCCCTGCAAGGATTGCGATGGCACCGGCCGCCGTATCACGGACCCGTGCAAGGACTGCCACGGTACCGGCACGGTTCATCGCACCCGCAATATCACCGTGCGCATCCCTGCCGGCGTCATTGACGGCCAAAAGGTTCGCCTTGCTGGTCAGGGCGAAGCCGGCCCGAACGGCACTCCAGCCGGTGACCTCTTCGTGGCGGTAACCGTCAAACCGGACAAGGTCTTCACTCGAGAAGGCGATGACCTGCACGTTACCGTCCCGGTCTCCTTCACGGAGCTGGCCTTGGGCGATACCATCGCGGTTCCTACCTTGGATAACCCGGTACGCGTGAAGATCCCCGCCGGCACGCCGGACGGGCGAACGCTGAGGGTGCGTGGAAGGGGCATCGCCAAGCGCGGGGGCAACTCCGGTGACCTTTTGGTTACCGTTCAGGTCACCGTGCCCACCAAGCTCGATGCCGCCGCCTCCAGCGCCCTGCGTACCTATGCTCAAGCGGAAAAGGACTCTGGTTTCAACCCGCGTGCGGGTTGGGCCGGCGCCGAGAAGGCTTAGGGTAGGAGGTGTGTTAAGGCATGAGCACTGGAAAGGCAGAAGATTCCGGCACCGCGGTATATGTGATTTCCGTGGCCGCGGAACTATCCGGAATGCACGCCCAGACCTTGCGAACCTATGACCGCATGGGCTTGGTTTCCCCGGCTCGTACCCGTGGCGGTGGCCGCCGCTATTCCGACCGCGATATCGAGCTGCTGCGCAAGATTCAAGCGCTATCCCAAGACGATGGCGTCAATCTTGCCGGAATCAAGTCCATCATCGAGCTGACCGAGGAACGCGATCGCCTTGAAGCCGAGCGCGACGCCCTAGCTGAAGAGGTTCGGACTCTGCGCGAACAGGCCGCCGGGCGCCGCCCGCAGCGCAGCGGCGAACTTGTCCATGTCCCTCGGTCTACCTCCGTGGTGATGTGGAGTCCGCGTACCGCGCGCGAGCGTAAACGCGCCCGCGGCCGTGGTAACGGTCAGGACTAATTCTTACTCTGCAGACGAGTACATCCCGCCCCGCAACCAGCGTCGCCGCTGGCTGCGGGGTTTTCTTCTGCCTGCACAGTGACGGTGTGATGTTAAGGCTTGTAAAGGGGATAGCTGCAATCAGTGCGCGTTGCAAAGTTTGGGGTTAGTATATTCAACATAAAGGTGACCTATGGCACAGAAACAATAACGAGTGTCATGTACCACCGATGATCCTCGTATTCTCCAGGAAAGGACACGCACCATGACCCTGTACGCAGCTCCGGGAACCGAAGGCTCCATCGTCGATTACCGCGAACGCTATGACAACTACATTGGCGGCCAGTGGGTAGCACCCGTCGACGGCGAATATATGGACAACATCAGTCCGGTCAACGGCGAGGTATTCTGCCAGGTAGCTCGCGGCAAAGAAGCCGATATCAACCTGGCTATCGACGCCGCGGAAAAAGCCTTCGAGACCTTCGGCAAAACCACTCCAGCCGAGCGCGCATTGCTCCTGCACCGCATAGCGGACCGCATCGAGGAAAATCTGGAAAAGATTGCGGTCGCTGAAACCTGGGAGAATGGTAAGGCTGTGCGCGAAACCCTTGCCGCCGATATTCCGCTCGCCGTAGATCACTTCCGCTACTTCGCCGGCGCCATCCGCGCCCAAGAAGGCCGCCTATCCCAGCTCAACCAGGACACCGTGGCCTACCACTACCATGAGCCGCTCGGAGTAGTGGGCCAGATTATCCCGTGGAACTTCCCGCTGCTCATGGCCGCTTGGAAGATCGCGCCCGCACTGGCTGCAGGTAACTGCATTGTTATGAAGCCAGCGGAGCAAACCCCTGCCTCAATCCTGCTTCTCATGGATATTATCGGTGACCTCCTTCCTGCTGGCGTGCTCAATATCGTCAACGGACTAGGTGAGGAGGCAGGCGCGGCACTCTCCGGCTCGGACCGCATTGCCAAGATTGCCTTTACCGGCTCTACTCCAGTGGGCAAGATCATCAACAAAGCCGCCGCAGACAAGGTCATCCCCGTCACCCTGGAACTGGGTGGTAAATCCCCATCTATCTTCTTTAAAGACATCATGGATGAAGATGATTCCTACCTGGAAAAGTGCGTTGAAGGCTTCGTTATGTTCGCCCTCAACCAAGGTGAGGTCTGCACCTGTCCATCCCGCGCCCTGGTACACGAGGACATTGCGGATAAATTCTTGGAGCTGGCCATTGAGCGCGTGAAGAAGATCAAGATCGGTCACCCACTTGATACGGAAACCATGATGGGCGCGCAGGCTTCCGAGGAGCAGATGGACAAGATTAAGCAATACCTGGAGATCGGCCCGCAGGAAGGCGCGGAGACCCTCATCGGTGGCCACGTGAACAAGGTAGAAGGCTTGGAAAAGGGCTACTACATTGAGCCCACCGTGTTTAAGGGCAATAATGACATGCGCATCTTCCAGGAGGAGATCTTCGGCCCAGTACTCTCTGTAGCTACGTTCAAAGATTATGACGAGGCGATTGCCATCGCTAACGCTACTAACTTTGGCCTCGGTGCAGGCGTATGGTCGCGTAGCCAAAACATTTGCTACCGCGCCGGCCGCGATATTCAGGCAGGCCGCGTATGGGTAAACCACTACCATGACTACCCGGCGCACAGCGCCTTTGGCGGCTACAAGGAATCCGGCCTTGGCCGTGAGAACCACTTGATGATGCTGGGCCACTATCAGGAGACTAAGAATATGTTGGTCTCCTACTCGGATCAGCCGGCCGGCCTGTTCTAAAACACCTCCCGCGGGTAAATCTGTGCAGGCGGTTCCACAATGTCGTGCGGCCTAGTGTGCCCGTGCCACTTGGCCTAGGCCGCGCAGGAACCGTGGGTCCTCCCAATAGGTGCCGTGGTCACCAGGAAGGCCATCTGCGCCGGGAAGGGGAGTAGCACCAAAGGCATCAGTAGTGGGATCGGGGCCATGGATGCCGCCGTGCGGCCCCGTCGCAATGGCGATGGGGTCGTGCGCGTTGGTAGCTGCCCAGATGCGGCCATGGAGTTCTGAGGAGTGGCTGGCGCCGGCTCCAGGGCTGCCGACGAGCACCACGTCATCAGCAATCTTGTCCTCCTTAGCGGCGTGCCCGGTGACTACTGAACCATAGGAATATCCCACGACGGTGCGCTTGGCCTGCGGATAGCGCGCACCAAGCGCGCGCTGAAACCGGACGAGCTCTTGGCCAGCGGTGCGCGCGGGGTCGGCATGAATTGCCCGAGGCAGGGAAGATGGCGCCTGGTAGCCTAACCACACCACGGCCGGCCCACCGCTGGCTTTAGCTAAGTTGCGGCCCCGGTCCACCGCGCGCTGCCAGGTTTCTGGATCGGAGGAGTGAACTCCTTCGATAAATGTGGTGAGCGATGCCGGCGTGGTCCGGAATTCGCCTGGATCTACCATGGCAACCAGCCGTCCGTCGCTTGCTTCTAATACCTTCATATCTGGGTTTTTCGCGGCCAACTGAGCCACGTGCTCGTTGGCTTGGGCTAGGTTAATCTCGTGAATGGTGTCCACAGGTAGATCGGAAAATTCTTCAAACCGCACGGGAGGAGAAACACCAGCAGGCGTACACAGGGCATCAATTTCTTGGGAACAGAGCCAATCGAGGGAATCGCCCAATGCTCGTACCTGATTTAATAGGAGCCCAGCGGCGCGGGCCGCCGCGACATTGCGCTCGTCTATCTGGCCTAGGAATGCGATGACGCGGTCTTCTAGTTCCTCACGGCGGGCCTGCAGGTTGGCGTGGCGGTCAAGGGTGGCGGCAACATGCTCCATCTGATGCAACGACGGTGCCAGCCAGTCGGTATAGCCTGCCAAGCTGGTCCGAGCGGCGTCGCCAGCAGGCCCTCCCAGCGATAGATCAAGCCAATCATGGTGCGAATCTATAAAACGAAGATTCAGTTCAGAGCGTTCTGTGCGCAGTTGGCTAGCGCTATTTCTTAAAGCCGCAGAAAGGGTCATCGAGCGGCTCCTAGGGTTTGGCCTAGCCGGGAATCCACCCCGGCGGCGGTGCTGAGGAAGTCCGCGACAGAGCGCAATTGCTCGGCCGTGGCATCCTCAGTTGCGGACACGGCGCTGGACCAAGCAGACCGGGCTCGCTCCAGCGCGTCCGCGGTTCGGCAGGCGGTATCGAGCGCGGCCGTCGGCGATGGCAGCGGAGGCCGTGAGAGCAGGGAACGGACATAATCGGGTAAGTGCGTGGGAATTTCTACATAGTTCATGCCCTTTAGCCTGATGGACATCGCAGTTCGGCGCTATGGGCACAGAGGCAGCCTGTGGATAACTCGGTTCCGCTTCATTACTTTGGGAGGCATGAAGGTAGCAGCAGTGCAGTTAACATCCACCGGAAATATCACCGAAAACCAGGAGATAGCCCTAGCAAAGATCCGTGAAGCCGCTGGAAACGGGGCGCGACTTATCGTGCTGCCAGAGGCCACGTCACAGAATTTCCGCTCCGGGCGTCTTGATGAGCAGGCGCAATCACTCGAAGGTCCGTTTGCCACGGCGATCCAAGCTCTGGCAGAAGAACTCGAGGTTACCGTCGTAGCCGGCATGTTTTGCCCAGCCGATACCGTTGAGCGCGATGGCAAGACCATCAATCGGGTTAGCAATACAGCGCTTATTGCAGGGCCTGGCGTGTTAGGCGGGTACGACAAGATTCATACCTATGACGCCTTCGATTACCGCGAATCGGATACTGTCTTGGCCGGCGAATCGCTGGTTGCCTTTGATGTTGATGACCTTGTAGTGGGCGCGGCCACCTGCTATGACATTCGCTTCCCGGAGCAGTTCAAGGAGCTAGCTAGCCAGGGCGCACAACTTATTGTGGTGCCTACCAGCTGGGCAGACGGCCCTGGCAAGCTGGAGCAGTGGCGCCTGCTTACGGCCGCGCGTGCCTTGGATTCCACCAGCTACATTGTGGCGGCCGGCCAATCGCGCCCAGGCGGTGACGCAGAAGCGGGCAATCCCTCCGGCCCGACGGGCATTGGTCATTCCACCATCGTTGATCCGAACGGGGTGCGCGTGGCCGAGGCTGGCTACGAAGACGACATCCTCTATGCCGAGATCGATCCGAATGAGGTAGCGAAAACCCGCCGCACCTTGCCGGTCGTGACCCCTGCGGACTAGGCGAGTGCTGCGTAATCTTCCGGCTGCCAGCGCCCGTCGCGGCCCCAGCTAAGGACATCGATCTGCTGCTTGTTCAAGCCCTTCTTAACCAACTCTTGTTTACCTTCCGCAACCTCTTCGGCGGGGCCGACGAGCAGGAAGCGCGGGGGAGTGCCTGTGGATAACTCCACCTCGTTGACTACTACATCGGTCGGCTCTCCGGAGACCACATAATCGGCACCGGGGGCCAATTCGCGGGCGTTGAGCAACCACGGGTCCCTTTCTTCCCGCACGATGCGGCGCACTCGGACTCCTAGCGCTGCCAGATTTTGCTGGAAGTAGGTGTCATAGTGAGCACCGGGGCTGCCCGCTACGGCAAAGATGCGCGGTACGTGATTGTGGTCGCCGTCGTCCAGCGCGGCGAGCGCCGCGCAGCGGGCCGTGGCCCATCCGGTGCCGTAGGCAATGATGATTAGCTCTTCTGCGCCCGCGTTGTGGAGGCTTATTCCACCAGCGGGCTGGCCAAGGGTCCACCAATCACCGGGCTGCGCGTGCGCGAGGGACCGAGAGGCCTCACCCGCGGTGGAGACGTGGAAGACTAACTGGCCGGTTCCGTCGCTAGGCTGTGCGGGAGTAAGCATGCGCCATTGACCGGGCAAGTACTGCGTGGTCACGGGAAAGTGCTGTCCCGGTTGATAGGGCACGGCTAAGCCGGCTTCCACGCGAATAATAGAAGTATCACGGGTGGGATGGTCTACAGCCACCACTTGCGCCGAGTGCGCCGGTGCTTCGCCGGCGGCATCAGATTCTCCGGCAACCTGGGCCATCGTCGTGCATATGCGGTGGATGACATCGCGGGCGAAATCGTACTGATACTGCGTCAGTGCCAGGACTCGCAGGCCCGCTATCAGGGCGTGTTCAAAACGAGAATAAATCTCGGCCGGAAACCCATGCCGGCGGTGATCGCGGGCGAGTTGGGTGAGCTTTGCAGAGACTTCGGAAAGCAGGGGCTGTCCCGGCTCCGTACGTTCAATCACCCACGCCAGCGCGGGGACCAGAGAGGTATGGGTATCGCGCATAGACAGGGCGAATATTTGCCGGGATTCGGGCACCGCGTTAAAGAAATGCTCGTGCACCGCATCGCGGTACTCGTTTGCGTAATTTCGAAAATGCTCGCCCAATTCCCACATGTCTCATCATCCTAATAGTCGGTGCCGCACCGGAGGTCGAGCTACATACTGAAAGCTGTAGTGGGGGTGAAAACGGGAGCCTATGTTGTGGATCACTTAGTGGAAGGTATTGTATTCCCTATCCGTCTGCCCTCTAACGGGGGCAAGCCGCCATAATTGCACAGCTAGAAAGGGTCTCCATGGAAGATTTTTCCGCTTATACGCTCATGCTGGATGTGGGCTGGATTTCTTTGCTCATGGTCATCGGCAATGTCCTGCGTCACCAAGTGAAGTTCATCTTCCAGGACCTGTTGCTACCTGCCCCGATTACCGCCGGCCTCATCGGCTTGCTGGTTGGTCCAAACGTGCTGGGTTGGATTAACTTCTCCGATAACTTGGGTGACTACACCTCCATCCTCATCGCGGTGGTCTTTGCGTCTATGGCCTACTCCATGGAAGTAGGCGGAAATATGGGCAAGGGTGCGCGCAATATGTGGGGCTACTCCACCATGATGTTTACCGGCCAGTGGGGCCTGTTCATCGTGCTGGGTCTTTTCCTCTTTGCGCCGCTATTTGATACCCCAAATTGGTTCGGCATGATGCTGCCCGTTGGCTTTACCGGCGGCTTTGGTACCGCCGCGGCCGTGGGTGGCGCGCTCGAAGGTGTAGGCGCTGATGCGGCATCCTCGCTGGGCTTTACCTCGGCGACCGTCGGCACGCTGGCCGCAATCATTGGCGGCGTTATCGCCGGCAACTGGGGCATCCGCAAGGGCAAGGTTTCCCACGTGCCCAAGGAGCTGCCGGAAGAGCTGCGTCGCGGCTACATCAAAAACATTGATGATCGTCCGTCGCTCGGCCGCGCTACCACCAATCCCTCGTCCATCGAGCCGCTCGCATTGCACTTCGGCTTCATCATCCTGACCGTGATGACTGCCTACGGCATCAACCAGGGTTTGAGCAGCATCTGGGAGAATGTCTCCGTGCCGCTCTTTGCCATGTCCATGGTGGTGGGACTATTCTTCCGCGCGCTTATGAACTTCGTGGGCGCCGAGGACTACCTAGATAAGGACTCCATTTCCTCCATCTCCGGAGCAGCCACGGACTACCTCATTGCCTTCGGCGTGGCCGCCATCGTTCCGGCCGCCATTGCTTCCTACTGGCAGGCGCTTCTTCTCCTCTTTATCCTCGGCACCATCTTCTGTGTGTTCTTCTTGCTGTGGTTCCCGGCCGAGTTCTTTGGTGAGCGCTGGATTGAGCGCGGCATCTTTGGCTGGGGTTGGGCCACCGCCACCGTGGCGACCGGCATTGCCATCCTGAAGATCGTGGATCCCAAGCTCAAGTCCGGCACCCTGTCTGAATATGGCATGGCCTATATCGGCTTCGGACCCTTTGAAATCTCGTGGACCATCATCGCGCCAATGGCCGTCATGTACGGGTTTACCGGCATTTTCGGCGCCATTTCCTTGGCGATTTCCATCGGCGTCTATATCGCCTTTAAATCCATGCGTCTTATGCCACCGCGCGGCACCATCTTCCAAGAGGGTATTGGCCATGTAGGACAAAGGCAGGAATAGCCGCGCTTGCCGACGTCCCCCCCCTCCCGCATCGCTACCTTAAAAAACTATGAGATTGGGCGCACCAAAACTTAGAAAATGGTTCCCAGTGCGAGGCGGGTGGACGCGGCTGCGGTCGTGACCATGGCCTATCGGCCCCGCTACCACCGTCAACATCGGTGAGGGTAAAAATACTTGAAAAGTGCAATCGATTGGGACTATCCCTAAACCTTAAAATTTGTTAGAATTAGCTGGTGTCAATCTCTGGCGTGGTGAGGAAATAGATGTACCAGTTGGATGGGGCTTCCAGGCGGGTGATTATCCTAGAAGCCGCTGTTTATGTAGCGGGTTGCGAAGGCGAGCAGGCCGTTACCGTGGAATCTGTGGCAGACCAGGCTGGCCTCTCGCCGGAGGCGGTTTCTAAGGAATTTAGCAGCGGTGCTGCCATGCTTGCGGAAATCCCAGATTTTTTGGATTGCCGCATGTCTGAATACATGGTGGAGGCTGCACGTCACCTGCCAGAGGGTAACTCTGGCGGCGATGTCCTCATGCAGTTGGCGGAGGCCTACTTTGCCTACGTGCAAGACGAGCCCGACATCTACCACTACCTTTTCGAACGGTACGATGCCATGGATGAGGAGCGGGTCTGCCAATTTGCCAAGGGGGAAAAGTCGGGCACGCCGGGTGCGGACATGGCGCTGAACGTCGTCAAGCGCTTTGCCGAAGAGCAGGGTGCCGTCGTAGCGGCAGACGGAGATATCTCGCCCCTGGAAATCGGCCGCATTACTTTGGCCCTCTGGTCGCTCATCCATGGCATGGGCCACTTGAGTGTGGTGGGCATCTTGCGCCTGCAGCATGCCGTTATTCGCGCCGCTAACCTGAAGCAGGTGGATCGCCTCGTGGTTGATGCCCTGCAATATTGGTTTAAAAATAAGCAGATCCCGCAGCGCCGCCCCATTATGAACGATGCCCGCGGCATTGTAGAAAAGGTCATGGGCAGCGAACGTGAAAAGCCCTTCGTGGCCCCGGATAACCTCGAGCAAATGGACCCGGAGGAAGCCAAGAAGGTCATTATTGAGGCCGCGCTGCGCGTTGCTGGTCGCAACGGCGTCGACCGTCGCTTCTTTGACCACGTGGCCGAAAAGCTTGGTACCTCCAAAGACTTCCTGACCACCATTGTGGACAATGACTTCGCGCTGCGTGAGGTGGCAGAAACTCTCACCACCACAGAGATGGCGAAGATCTTTGAGGCCTGCCTCGCCGAGCTTCCGGATGACACCCCCACGGTAGACCGCCTGCAGATTGTTGCGGCCGCCTACTTTAACTACGCGATGATGTACCCAGAGCGTTTCAGCTCCATTATTGCGCTGGCCAGCGGTTCTGTAGTTCCGCACAATGGTGATGGTAGCTCGCATGAGGGCATGACCAAGAACTTCGCCATCATGATGGATCTGCTCCGCAAGTTTGTCATCGAGATGGGAATTACTCCCACCGACCAGCTGGTTTATATCAGCACTTTGGCCGTGTGGGCAGGGGCCAATGGCATTGCCCATCTGTGCAGCATCGGCGATTTCAAGAGCTTTAATGAAGATCTCAAGTGGGCGCTTTTTATCCAGGTGGTAACCGTGTCCTTCTTTGCCATCGCCCATGGCTTGCAGATTCTTGGCCATGAAAACGAGGAGTTCAAGCAGGTTTAATCACCCTGTGCAAAGTTGAGCGACCTACGCTCAAAAATATTTAGGTTGAGTGGAATAGGCTCAACTCTGGGTGCGTTGTACTAAGTGAAGCCCTACAGTGGGTGAATAAATCTTAGAAGGAGCAACGCACACATGAACTCATTTAACCCCACCACTAAAACACAAGAGGCCTTGCAGGATGCCCTGCAAACCGCCTCTTCTAATGGAAACCCGGATATCCGCCCGGCTCACCTGCTGGCGGCAATTCTCAGCCAGGACGGCGGAATCGCCGCTCCGGTTCTTAAGGCCACCGGCGTAGATCCGGATACTGTGCTCAAGGAAGCCCGCGAGCTTGTTGATTCTTATCCCAAGGCCGAGGGCGCCAATATGGCCAACCCGCAATTTAACCGCGACGGCCTCAACGTCCTAACGCAGTCGCAGGAACTGGCCGGTGAGCTTGGTGATGAATTCGTTTCCACCGAGGTTCTGCTGGCTGCCATCGCCGCCTCCAAGACCGATGCCGCCGAGCTGCTTACCGGCCGCGGTGCTACTTATGACGCCATCAAGGGCGCTTTCCCTTCCGTGCGCGGTGCTGCCAAGGTAACCTCCGAGAATCCGGAGGACCAATTCCAGGCTTTGGAAAAGTACGCCACTGACCTCACTGCTCGCGCCCGCGAAGGCAAGATCGACCCGGTCATCGGCCGTGATCAGGAAATTCGCCGCGTGGTCCAGGTGCTCAGCCGGCGCACGAAGAATAACCCGGTACTCATTGGCGAGCCCGGCGTGGGCAAGACCGCCATCGTGGAAGGCTTGGCCCGCCGCATCGTGGCTGGCGATGTCCCCGAGTCTCTCAAGGGCAAGACCCTCATCAGCCTGGACTTGGGTTCCATGGTCGCTGGCGCTAAGTACCGCGGTGAATTCGAGGAGCGCTTAAAGGCCGTGCTCGATGAGATTAAGTCCTCTGAGGGCGAGATCATCACCTTCATCGACGAGCTGCACACCATCGTCGGCGCCGGTGCTACCGGTGACGGCTCTATGGACGCCGGCAATATGATCAAACCCATGCTGGCCCGTGGCGAGCTGCGCCTCGTAGGCGCCACTACCTTGGACGAGTACCGCAAGTACATCGAAAAGGACGCCGCTCTGGAGCGCCGCTTCCAGCAGGTCTATGCTGCCGAGCCCTCCGTGGAGGACACCATCGGTATTCTGCGTGGCCTGAAGGAACGCTACGAGGTGCATCACGGCGTGCGCATTATGGACTCCGCGTTGGTTTCGGCCGCCGAGCTGTCCAATCGCTACATCACCAACCGCTTCCTGCCGGATAAGGCCATTGACCTTGTCGACGAAGCAGGTTCCCGCCTGCGCATGGAGATCGATTCCTCCCCGCAGGAAATCGACGAGCTCGAGCGCATCGTCCGCCGCATGGAGATTGAAGAGCTCGCGCTGAAGAAGGAATCGGATGCTGCTTCTCAAGACCGCCTGGCCACCCTGCAAGGTGAGCTTGCGGACCAGCGCGAGAAGCTCGGCGAGCTCAAGGCCCGCTGGGCTAATGAGAAGAAGGCCATCGATGATGTGCAAAACATCAAGGAAGAACTCGATGACCTGCGCCGACAAGCAGAAATCGCCGAGCGTGATGGCGACCTCGCACTCGCCTCTGAGATTAACTACGGCAAGATTCCGCCGCTGGAAAAGGATCTTGCGGCCGCCGAAGTTAAGGCCACCGAGCAGCGCAATACCATGCTCGATGAGGAAGTAAGCCCAGACACCATCGCTGAGGTCGTCTCCGCTTGGACCGGCATTCCGGCCGGCAAGATGCTGCAGGGCGAGACAGAAAAGCTGCTCAATATGGAATCCGTGCTGGGCAAGCGCGTGGTGGGACAGAAGGAAGCCGTTACCGCGGTATCGGATGCTGTGCGCCGTTCCCGTGCGGGAGTGGCCGATCCGAACCGCCCCACCGGTTCTTTCCTCTTCCTCGGTCCTACCGGCGTGGGCAAGACCGAGCTTGCGAAGGCCCTGGCGGACTTCCTCTTCGACGATGAATCCGCGATGGTTCGCATCGATATGTCCGAGTACGGGGAGAAGCACTCCGTTTCCCGCCTCGTTGGTGCTCCTCCGGGATACGTCGGCCATGAGGCCGGCGGACAGCTCACCGAGGCCGTGCGCCGTCGCCCCTACACGCTCGTGCTTTTCGACGAGGTAGAAAAGGCCCACCCCGATGTCTTCGACGTCCTCCTACAGGTCTTGGATGAGGGACGGCTTACCGACGGCCAGGGACGCACCGTCGACTTCCGCAATACCGTCATCATCTTGACCTCCAACTTGGGCGCCGGCGGCACCCGGGAAGAAACCATGGATGCGGTGAAGAAGGCCTTCAAGCCTGAATTCATCAACCGTCTCGATGACGTGGTCATGTTTGAGCCCCTTTCTGAGGAGCTCCTACGCGGCATTGTCGATATCCAGCTGCGTGGCTTGGCCGAGCGCCTCGACGCCCGCCGCCTGACCTTGCAAGTCTCGGATTCTGCCAAGTCCTGGCTGGCCGAGCGCGGCTACGACCCAGCCTATGGTGCCCGCCCGCTGCGCCGTACCATCCAGCAGGCCATTGGTGACAAGCTCGCCAAGAAGCTGTTGGCCGGCGATATCGTCGATGGCGACACTGTCCACGTGGACGTCGCAGATGGCGGTGCCGAGCTAGACATCGCCGCCCGCTAGTCGGCCGCGTACCGCCCGCCGCGCCAAATCCTGCTCATGCCCCTAGACTCGGGGCATGAGCATTTTGGTCTCCCCACAAGAACTCCGCGAATCCATTTATCACGGCGAACGATTTACCCTCTTGGCCACCCACTGGCAGCCACAGCTGCGTCAGAGCTATAACCAGTTCACTTCCTTGCATATTCCTACGGCACTGTTTAGCGATACCGCTAATTCCTTCGCCGGTCTCCCCGGTTCACAGGTAGGCCGCAACCCGCTGCCGGATCCGGATAAGCTGCAGGAGCACTTCCGCCAGTGGGGAATCCGTGAGGACCGCCCCGTCGTGGTCTATGACGAGGGGCGCGGCCTATTCGCCGGCCGCGCGTGGTGGACCTTGCGCTGGGCCGGCTTGGACAACGTCCGCATCCTCGACGGCGGCTTGGCCAATTGGCGCCACCTGGGCTATACGACGCTGACCGGCCCCGGCAACTTCGCCGTGGGCGCCAGCGCCACGGTAAACCCCGGCCAGATGCCGGTGGCCACCATTGATGACGTGCGCAGTCACGATGGCCTGCTCATCGATACCCGCACCCGCAACCGCTTTGCCGGCCGCCGCGAAAACCTCGACCTTAAGGCCGGTCATATCCCCGGCGCCGTCAATGTGCCGGAGCGCCTCTTCCACAACGACGGCCTGCGCACCTGGAAGTCTGCGGGTGAAATCCGCGAAGTTCTTTTCGACGCCGGACTAACCCCCGACAATGTCCAAGGCGCCATCATCTACTCCGGCTCTGGCAACCACTCCGCCCTCGCCCTCGCCGCCATGCACGACGCCGGCTTCACCGGCCTGCGCCACTATGTCGGCGGCTGGTCGCAGTGGTCCGCTAACCCTAAGAACCCTGTCGAGCGCGGCGACCGCCTTACCGTCAACGGCTAATCGCCCACGCTCACCCCTCGCCCTCAGCCTCCCGCCTCCGCGCGCCGAGCGCTGAGGGCTTGTTTGTTCCTACTACTATCGTGGGGTGATGGCTTTTCTAATCCTTGCTTTGGCGCTACTTCTCGGCATTGTCGGCGGTGCCTTGCTGCTTTACGACGGCAAACAGCGCACCTCCGCCCCTACACTCTCCGCCGACACGGACCCGACGCCCGCTGACGCCACGCCTGCAGACACCGCGCCCGCGGACACCACCCCCGCAGACGCCGCGCCTGTCGACGCCGCTTCCCCCGAGCCTGAGTCCAGGACCGAGTCCACCGAGTCCCCCGAGCCTGCTTCTTCCGATACCGCTCCCGTTGACTCGACCTCTAGCGATGCCCCCGCTGTCGACCCAGCCCACCTAGCGTCTTCGCCAGCTGCCCCAGCTCCCGAGTCCCATGCCGAAGCCGCACCAGAGTCCGCACCGGAGTCTGAAACCCAGCAAGACCCTGAGCCAACCCCTGAGCGCGGACCAGACCAGGAGCCGAGCAACGAGCCGAAGCACGAGCGAAGCCACAATCCGAGCCAGGAGACCGCGAGCGAGAACTGCGCGCCCTCCAAGCCGCACACCCGCCATCGGCCGATTCTGCCGGGAACGTTGCGTCGCGAGCGCCGCAGTTGGGCAGAAGCAAAAGGCTTCGAATTTATGAAGTCCGATCCTTACCTCGTAGATGAATGGACGAGGGGAGTGGCCTCTACCGGTGCGGCGCCAAAAGACATTGTCGCGGGAAACGTGTATGGCCACGAGATGCTGTTGATGGATATTGATGGCGTCAACGTCATGGCGATGCGCACCGGAGCGGCCTCAGACATGGTGGTGGACTTCCGTCGCTTCGACCGCGAAGACACGAAGGCCTCCGAGGATCTGCATTTAGCCATGACTCTTGAGGGGTTTGATGTGTATTCCTCGGATAGTGCTGTTACCGAGCGCATGGTAGACGAGCGTGTTCACGTCGCCCTGCAGCAAATGCCCGAAGCGGTCACCGCACTGTGGATGGAAACTGAGTGGGTGCTAGCACAGACTACAAAGCAGGCGCGCTCCGCGGAATGGGAAGCGATGCTACCGCCGCTTGCGTTATTGGCAGACGCCGCCCGTGTCTTGCCACCGCGCTCCTCGGCCACCCACGTGGTGCGACTAGAGGAATTGGATCCAGCTCGCGAGATTCCCGCCCAGCCCATCGCGGAAGCTGTCGGCGGTGCGCCGGCTGCCGGTGCACCCGTGTTTGAGCGTCCCGTCATCCAGCGGCCGGAAGAGCCTTTGCACATGCCGTCCCGGGCGTACTCCGAAACTCGCGGCCCGGTCGAACACAGCGCGCTAGGCGGCGACGAAGTAGACGCTATTGCCGACGGCCGCGAGCGCCCCACCCCCGATTCTCATACCGCCCGCCTGCCGCGCCAGCAGTTCCGCGCTGCCTCCATCTTTGACGGCCCCTCCGACGATTCCACTAGTGGGCCCGCCCCCGGCGCGGCCGATTCCCGTGCAGCCGAGGAATCGGACCCGCGCCGGGAAGAGTAGCCTAGAGACCGATACTGGAGGCCTGCCACCACGCGCGAACCGCCGCGCACGAACCACGACAAGGAGCAGATGACTGTGGATTCTCACAACACCAATGCGCACACCGCGAATGCCCAGAACCTGGATGCCGAGAAGAAGGCCCGCCTTGCCGAGCTAGTCAAGGAACTGGCCGTAGTCCACGGCAAGGTGACCCTGTCCTCGGGCAAGGAAGCTAACTACTACGTGGATCTGCGCCGCGCTACCTTGCACCACGAGGCCTCCCGCCTCATCGGTGCGCTGCTTCGCGAGTTGACCGCCGATTGGGATTTCGCGGCCGTCGGTGGCCTAACGCTCGGCGCTGACCCTGTTGCTACTTCCATCATGCATGCCGACGGCCGCGATATCGACGCCTTCGTCGTGCGCAAAGAAGCCAAGAAGCACGGCATGCAGCGCCGCATCGAGGGCACGGACGTGGAAGGAAAGAAGGTCCTTGTCGTAGAAGACACCACGACCACCGGTAACTCCCCGCTGACCGCCGTGGCTGCGCTGCGCGAGGCTGGCGCCGAGGTCGTTGGCGTGGCGACCGTCGTAGACCGCGAGACTGGTGCCGGCGACGTCATCGCCGCAGAAGGCCTTGAATACCGCTCCCTGTTGGGCCTGGGCGACCTTGACCTTGCCTAACGCAGACGAGGCCAAGGGCCCGACCGAGTGGAACGAGGGCCGCCATGGCGTAGGACCGTGGGAAGGTCCGCTGCCGCAAGGGCCAGAGGCCGAGAAATACGACCCAGAGCTGCTCGCTGAAGGCGACCGTCGCAACGTCGTCGATGCCTACCGCTACTGGAGCAGGGAAGCGATCAAAAAGGACATCGATAAGCGCCGGCATAGCCTGCACATCGCTATCGAGAACTTTGAAAACGATGCCAATATTGGCACCGTCGTGCGTACCGCCAACGCATTCGCCGTCGATACAGTGCACATCGTCGGCCGCCGGCGGTGGAATCGGCGTGGGGCAATGGTGACGGATAGGTACCAGCACTTGATGCACCATGAGAGCGTCGAGAAGCTTATTGCGTGGGCGGCCGAGGAGGGGCTGACCGTCGTCGCCATCGACAACACCCCCGGTTGCGTGCCCCTGGAAACGGCCGAGCTGCCCGAGCGCAGCCTTCTACTTTTCGGCCAGGAAGGTCCCGGCGTGACACAAGCGGCCCAGGACGCCGCCGTGATGACCTGCTCCATCGCCCAGTTCGGCTCCACCCGTTCCATCAACGCAGGCGTCGCGGCCGGAATCGCCATGCACACCTGGATTCGCCAGCACGCTGATCTAGCCGATTCTTGGTAGGAAGATCGTTACACTAGCTATATCTACCCGCGTAACTGGAGTGATAGAGGAATCGTGGAAGAAAAATGGGCCCACCGCGCCGAACTCGCAGAAGCCGCCATCAATGAGCGCCACGCGCACCCTGTGTGGGGCCTGCCGCGCACCAATCTTGCGGTGGTGAGCTGGCCGCCTACCACGAAAGAAAAACTCTTCATCCATTGGCACTACTGGTGGCAGGCCCATTATTTGGATTGCCTCGTTGATGCGGCGCTGCGCAATAACACCAAGGTGCGCCGACAGCGCATCTTCGACACCATGCGGGGGATTCGTATCCGCAACCTGACGCAGCTGACGAAGAATAAATACTACGATGACAAGGGGTGGCTCGCCTTGGCCTTCGGCCGCGTGGAGGAGCTAAAGAAGGCGAAGACGCCGAAGCGTTTGGCGGAGCTGCAGCGCAATATCCACGAAGGACTCGATGAATCGCTCGGCGTGCTGCCGTGGCGCCTCGGCGAGAATTTCATGAACGTTCCCTCCAATGGCCCGGGCGCCATCATGTTGGCGCGGATGGGGCGCATTGAGGAAGCGCGGCGCATCATTGACTGGATCTACGATCACCTGCTTGACGACGACGGCTACATCATGGACGGCGTGCGCATGCGCATGGACGGCCCTGAGGTGGTAAAAAACATCCACCCCTACTGCCAAGGCGTGGTGCTTGGTGCGTGCTTGGAAATTGTGCTGGCGCTGCGGGAAAAGGCCGGTATCGGTGATTTGGAGCAAATCGACAGCGTACACGAGGCCGAGCTGGCTTCCGAGATGATGGACTACATTATCCGCATCCGCGGCCTGGTGCAGACCGTGGCTTCGGGCATGGCTACCCCCTCGGGCGTGGTGGACTGGGAGACCGGCGATGGTGACGGTGGCCTGTTTAAGGGCATTTTGATGCGCTATCTTGCCGACGTCGCCGTGCGCCTGCCCGGCGATTCTCCCGCCAACCGTGCGACGAAGAAGCTGGCCGCGCGCATGGTGATGGCCTCGGCCGAGTCGGTGTGGGAGCACCGCTTAGAGGTTGATGGGCTGCCGATCTTCGGCTCTGACTGGTTGTCCGATGCTCGCCTGCCGCATAACTACGGCTTCGGCCGGCGCACCATGAGCGAGAAGGTAGGCATCATCCGGGTGGACGAGCGTGATTTGTCCGTGCAACTTTCCGGGTGGATGCTGATGGAGGCCTGCGCTCGCGTGACGCGGCATCTATCTAAATAGTCTGCAGCCGCGGGCTAGTTGTGCGGCGCGCATAGACGGGTTGAAAATGTCACAGAGTTTTTGCGGCAGAAATTCCGTGAAACGGGCATACTTGGGTGCTGGAACGTGTTTGACCACAAACCCACTTTTAAGGATGGAAATTCATGCCAATTGCAACCCCTGAGGTCTATAACGAGATGCTGGATACCGCGAAGAAGAATGGCTTCGCGTTCCCAGCTATCAACTGCACCTCTTCTGAGACCATTAACGCAGCTCTGAAGGGCTTTGCGGAGGCCGAGTCCGACGGCATCATCCAGTTCTCTACCGGCGGCGCAGCCTTCGGTTCCGGCCTGGCACTGAAGGATAAGGTCAAGGGTGCTCAGGCATTGGCCGCATTCGCTCATGAGGCCGCGAAGCACTACGGCGTCAATATCGCGCTGCACACCGACCACTGCCAGAAGGAGGTACTCGATGAGTACGTCCGCCCGTTGCTGGCTATCTCTCAGGAGCGCGTCGACCGCGGCGAGAACCCGCTGTTCCAGTCCCACATGTGGGACGGCTCCGCTATTCCAATCGACGAGAACCTGGTCATCGCACAGGAACTGCTGGAAAAGGCTAAGAACGCTCACGTCATCCTCGAGGCTGAGATTGGCGTCGTCGGTGGCGAAGAGGACGGTGTTCAGGCAAAGGCAGGCGCTAACCTGTACACCTCCCCGGAGGACTTTGAAAAGACCATCGATGCCCTGGGCACCGGTGAGAAGGGCCGCTACATGCTGGCCGCTACCTTCGGCAACGTTCACGGCGTCTACAAGCCAGGCAACGTGAAGCTGCGCCCAGAGGTCCTGCTTGAGGGCCAGAAGGTTGCACAGAAGAAGCTCGGCCTGGGTGAGGACGAGTACGCCTTCGACTTCGTATTCCACGGTGGCTCCGGCTCCGAGAAGGAAAAGATTGAAGAGGCACTTCGCTACGGCGTCATCAAGATGAACGTGGATACCGATACCCAGTATGCCTTTACCAACCCGGTTGCTCGCCACATGATGGAAAACTACGATGGCGTCTTCAAGATTGACGGCGAGGTTGGCAACAAGAAGGTTTATGACCCACGCTCCTACCTGAAGAAGGCAGAGCAGGGCATGTCCGAGCGCGTCATCGAGTCTTGCCAGGACCTGCACTCTGTGGGCAAGTCCCTCTCCAAGTAAAGTTTCTAAGCTGCGGCAGCCCCTTAAGTAGGCACGCCGAACTGGCCGCTTCCCCCGCGTGGGAGGCGGCTTTTTCATGTCTTCGGCCAGGGTCGGGATTTCGCGGGCGGCGCTGGCGGGTGGTGGGGCCG